>JBFHXQ010000047.1:0-12487 GCA_041598895.1 Woeseiaceae bacterium
ACGCGCTGCGTCGTGAGTGGCGCAGCGCGCGCGTCTTCGAGCAGGAGGGTCGGGCCGGCGCGCAGGCGTTCACCAGGGGACAGGGGCGCTCCGGCGCACCGCGGCATCATCAATGAGCGGGACGAAGCGCAGGGCGCTCAATCGGCATCCGGCTGGCGTTCGGGCACGGCGTCTTTGAATGCATCGAGCTCATTACACGCGTGAACGATCGCGGTCAGCCGCGGGTACGCATCGACGGGCACGTTGAATACGCGAGCGTTGTACATCTGCGGTACGAGGCAGACGTCTGCGAGCGTGAGGCGGGGTCCGTATACGAAAGGGCCATATCCGGCTCGGGCAGCGGCCAGCGACTCGGCTGCGGCGAATCCCAGGGTAATCCAGTGGGCATACCAGGCGTTGACCCCGTCTTTGTCAATATCGAGCGTCTCGCCCAGGTACTGGCGTACGCGAAGGTTGTTCAAGGGGTGAATGTCGCAGCATATCAGGTTGCAAAAAGCGCGCACGCGAGCCCGGTCCTCGGCCGTGTCCGGCAGCAGCTTCGGTTCGCCATACGCTTCTTCGAGGTATTCGAGTATCGCGGGCGACTGGCCGACTGCTATGCGCCCATCGTCAAAAAACGGTACGAGCATTTGGGGGTTTAGCGTTCGGTACGTGTCCGCAAACTGGTCGCCGTTGACGAGTGACACGGGAACGATCTCATAGTCGATGTTTTTGAGGTTCAGGGCGATACGAACCCGGTACGCAGCGGAAGATCGCCAGTAGCTGTAGAGCTGTGCCGTCATGGGCTATCGGCAATTGATGCGATCCCTTGGTCGATCGTGCCGAAGATCGACTGGCCCTCAACGTCGTGCATTTCGATGCGGACCCGATCGCCGAATTTCAAAAACGATGAGCGCGGTTTGCCGTGTATGATCGTCTCGATCATTCGGAGCTCCGCAATGCAGGAATATCCGACACCGCCTTCGTCGATTGGCTTCCCCGGGCCGCCATCGAGCTTGTTCGACACGGTCCCGGAGCCGATAATCGTGCCCGCACACAGCGGGCGGGTTTTGGCAGCGTGGGAAATCAGCCGGCTGAAATCAAAGGTCATGTCCACGCCGGCATTCGGTTTGCCGAAGGGCCTGTCGTTAATGAACGAGAGCAGCGGCAGGTGCAGCTTGTTGTTCCGCCACGCGTCGCCGAGTTCATCCGGCGTGACGGCAACCGGAGAAAATGCGCTGGACGGTTTCGACTGAAAAAAGCCGAAGCCTTTCGCAAGCTCTGCGGGAATCAGGTTTCTGAGCGACACGTCGTTGACCAGCATGATCAGGCAAATCTGGTCGGTCGCATCGTCGGCGTCGATACCCATTGGCACGTCGCCGGTAACCACCGCAATTTCGCCCTCGAAATCGATACCCCAGGCCTCGTCTGCCATGCAAATCGGCTCACGCGGGCCGAGAAACGCATCCGAACCCCCTTGATACATCAGCGGATCGGTCCAGAAACTGTCGGGCATCTCGGCGCCGCGCGCCTTTCTCACCAACTCGACGTGGTTGACGTAGGCGGAGCCGTCGGCCCACTGATAGGCCCGCGGCAGCGGCGAGGCGCAGAGGGTTTCATCGAAGCGATCACCCGCATCGCCTCGGTCGAGCTTCCTGGCAAGGTCCTGCAGCGCGGGCTCGACGGTCGTCCAGTCGTCAAGCGCTGCCTGCAGTGTCGGAGCGATGTCGTGTGCAGCCAGGTAGCGCGTCAGATCACGCGACACGACGACGAGCCGCCCGTCGCGGCCCTCTTGCAGCGACGCGAGCTTCACGTCACGTCACCCGTGAACTCGAGCTCGTGGAGCCAGGCGGCATGACGAGGCGCTTTTTTCGTGCGGTTCCAGTCCTCGAGCATCGCTGGCGCAACGCGCTTCAGCTCGTCGAGCTGTTCACGGGTTTGCGTATTCGCGACGAGTTCCAGCCGGTGGCCGTTCGGATCGAAGAAATAAAGGGACTGGAATATGCCGTGATTAACGGGGCCGATGACCTCGATGCCCTGATCTTCGACGTGCTCTTTCGCAGCCAGCAGGGCGCCGTAATCCTCCACTTCGAACGCGATGTGCTGCACCCAGCGTGGCGTGTTTCGGTCGCGATCCATGTCCGGCTTCGTCGGCAGCTCGAAAAATGCGAGCACGTTGCCCATGCCGGCATCGAGAAATACGTGCATATAGGGGTCCGGCTCCTTCGTCGAGGGTACCCGGTCCTCGGCGAACGCAAGCAGGAACTCCATGTCCAGGACACGTTTGTAGAATTCGACAGTTTCCTTCGCGTCCTTGCAGCGATAGGCGACATGATGAAATCGCTTGATTTTCACGGATATCTCCTAACTGGATTCGCCGACGACACCGCGGGCAATCTGATCGCGCTCGATCGACTCGAAAAGGGCCGTGAAATTACCCTCTCCGAACCCCTCGTCGCGCTTGCGCTGAATGAACTCGAAGAACAACGGCCCGACCAGCGTGTCGGAAAAAATCTGCAACAGGAGCCGCGGTTCGCTGTCTTCGGTCGATCCGTCGAGCAGTATTCCCCGGGAGCGCAGTTCGTCGACCGGCTCGCCGTGTCCGGGCAGCCGCTCCTCGAGCATCTCGTAGTATACGTCGGGCGGCGGCGGCATGAACCTCATGCCCCGCGCCTTGAGCTTGTCCCAGGATGCGAGCAGGTCATCGCAGTGCAGCGCGATGTGCTGAATGCCTTCGCCGTTGTAGGCCATGAGGAATTCCTCGATTTGCCCGGTGCCCTGCGATGCTTCTTCATTCAGCGGGATGCGTATGCGGCCGTCCGGCGCGGTCAGCGCTTTCGAGAATAAGCCGGTGTATTCGCCCTTGATGTCGAAGTACCGGATTTCGCGGAAATTGAACAATTTTTCGTAGTAATTTGCCCAATACTCCATTCGACCACGGTAGACATTGTGTGTCAGATGATCGATCTCGGTGAAGCCGCAACCCTCGGGGTGCCGGTCGACACCGTCGAAGAATTCGAAATCGATATCGTAAATCGTAAAACCGCGGGCGTAGCGATCGATCAGGTACAGCGGCGCGCCACCGATGCCCCTGATCGCGGGCAGGCGCAATTCCATGGGCCCGGTGGGTAAATCGACCGGTTGGGCACCAAGTTCCAGCGCGCGATTGTAGGCATGGTGTGCGTCCTTAACGCGAAATGCCATGCCGCAGGCGCTCGGTCCGTGTTCCTGGGCGAAATAGTACGCATGGCTATGCGGCTCGTTGTTCAGAATGAAATTGATGTCGCCCTGGCGGTACAGCGTCACGTCCTTGGAGCGGTGCCGGGCAACGGCTGCGAAGCCGAGCGCATCGAAAACGGGCTCGAGAACGCCCGCCTCGGGGGATGCAAACTCGACGAACTCGAAGCCGTCGAGGCCCATCGGATTGTCGAAGAGATCGTTCATTGCCGCAGCCCTTCGATGTGCTCTGGGAATGCCTCATTATGCGCGCTATTTTCTGGCGATGTGTCCAAAATGTGGCTCCTGAGCGTCAAATTTGAAATATTAGTTGCAATCTATTCCTTAGATAGAAAATAATGTTGCAATGCAGCTGTCACGCAACGATCGTCGTCTCCTGGACGCCCTGCAGCAGGACACGACCCTGAGTCAGCACGATCTCGCTGAAATCGCCGGCCTCTCGCGCACGTCCTGTTGGCGGCGTATACGCGAATTCGAGGCACAGGGCATTATCGAACGTCAGGTAGCGATTCTGAACCCGGAGAAAACCGGCTTCCACATCCAGGTGCTGCTCGCCGTCGCGATGACGGAGCATACGGATGCGAATCGTCACGCGTTCGAATCGCACGTTGAAAAACTGTGCGAAGTGACTGAATGCTACTCGGTGTCAGGCGAACGCGACTACATATTGCAGGTCGTCGTTCCGGACATGCAGTCTTACAACGATTTCCTGAACGCTGAGATTCTGCACCATCCTGCAGTCCGTTCTGCGAGTTCGACCTTTGCGCTACGCCGCGTCAAATATACGACGCGACTACCGCTCGGCGTTTGATTCGATAATCGGCACCCTGCAGTCGCTCCGGACGTGCCGGAGACCTCAGAGCCCATGCGCGTGCAGCTCGGCGTCGAAGGTCCGGAAATGAACGGTGAACCACTGTTCGAGGTCGTGCGACAGTCGCTCCGGATCGTAGCTGACGTCGTCCTCGACGTCGTCCATGATGTCGCGCAACTGATCCAGCAATCTTTCGTGATCTGCCTTGTGGTCGGGATATTGCCCGTAATGCGCCTCGCGCATGATTTTTTCTTCGAGCGCGAAATGTGCCGATATGTGCGCGTAGATGTCCCCGAGCGCGTCGATCACGTGCTCCGGCGAAGCCCCGTCTTCGATGAAGCTGTAGATCGCATTGATCAGTTCGATCAGCTCGCGATGTTCATGATCGACGTCGGGGACGCCGAGCTCGAATTCCGTTTTCCATTCGATCAGGCTCATTGGAATCTGAAGCCCCCGTTTTCCGCGTGGAACGTAATGACGAAATAACGGCCCTGCTGCAGCATGACGGTGTCGCTGGACTCGTGGTCCCAGCCTGTATCGCGTGCCGAGTCCCTCAGTCGGGCCGTGAATCGATGGTTTCCCGGCGCGATGTTGAAGCGTTCGTAGATCGACGCAGGCCCGTCGCCCCAGAGTCCCGATGGTGCAGCCCGCAGGCTCAAGACGACTTCGCCATCCGCTTCGAGCTCGAATGCGAGCGGTACGCGCTCCCGCTCGCATCGTTCGGTCGTGCGCATGTTCGGCGCTAGCTCGGCCATTTCCGCCGGCGTCAGCCGCACGCAGGGTTTAACGCGATGCGTCGCGTGGCTCAGCGAAACCTTGACGACCGCAGCGCCAGGCGACGCATATTCGTAGCGTGGCCAAAATGAGAAATAGCCCGTAAGAAACGCAAACGCGGCGAACGCGATCACGATCAGGACGCCGCGCAGCAGGCTAATCATGCTCCGCACTCGATGCGCCGATGTTATCGAGTCGCGCCGAAAATGCGCGCAGTGATCTGACTCGACGGGCATTGCTGCCGGCAGCAAGCCAGCTCAATTCGAGCCGGTCCCGCGGTACGCGCGCACGCAGATACGGGTCGCGCAGTCCGGCGACGCGCTGCCGGACCCACTCGTCGCCGAGCCGAAAGTGGCAGTCGCCTTCGGCGCAGCCAGCGAGCATGACGCCATCGGCATGTTTCCGGGACAGTGCGAAGTCGATGAACGCGGGCGGCAGCATCGCAACGCAGGGCAGCGTCACCACCCCCGCGGCGGCAGAGGCCGAGGTGTCCAGGCGGGTGCTGTCGCAGGCAAAGACGAGCACTCGGGCGTTGCCCTCGAGCGGTGCAGCTGCCTCGAGGACGCGCTCGCGGAGAGCGTGAATCGTGTAGTCGGGCAATTCGATGCCCGGGACGATCGCCGCGGCCCGCCGGTACGGCGTCGCGGTCGGGCAGGCTCCGGCGCAGATGCCGCAGCTGAGACAGTTGTCCGCATTGACGACGGCCTCGGTCGTATAGCGACGCCCGTCGCTGCGCGGCTCCATCGTGATCGCGCCGTAAGGACAGTCCTCGAAGCAGCGGGCGCAGCCGTTGCAGTTGTCGAGATGAACGACCGCAACGGGTCGGGATTTCGCCGGCGGTGCCCAGGGCAGCAGAAGGAGCAACGCCGTGCCGCCTGCGAGCACGAGCCACATCGCTCCCCCGGGAACGACGTCGAGCAGCGGGTAAGCGGCGAGATAGAACCAGTCGATATTGAGTGCCGCCGGTACGACATCCAGATTCGCGGGCCCCTGACTCGTTGCCGGATACACGAGCGACAGGGTCAGGAGCGTCAGCGCCGTTCCGAGGGCAAGGAGGCGGGGTGGATTGACGCGCGCCCGGGCATGCCGCTGTACGTGGATCCACATGAGAAACAGCAGGAACAGCGGCGCAAAGATGTGAATGAACACCATCAACGTGAAAAAGCGTCCGCTGAGCGTCGCGCTGTTGAGAAAGTTGTTCGCTATGGGCTCGCCGAAGAGAGGCAGCGTATCGAGCCATTCGGACGTCGCAATCGCGACGTATTGCGCAAGTTTGTCCCAGACCAGCCAGTAGCCGCTGATTCCGCACACGTAGATGAACCACAGCATCGGTACGCCCGTTACCCAGGTGAAAAAACGCTTGCCGCGCAGCCGGTCCATCGAGAACTCGCGAGTGAGATGCAGGATCACGACGATCACGAGCGCGTCGGATGCATAGCGATGCAGGCTGCGCATGACGCCTGCGGCGTACCACTGCTCGTTCGTCATGTACTCGACGGACTCGTACGCTTGCGTAATGCCCGTGTCGAAAAAGAGGTACAGGTATATTCCGGTCGCGGCGACGATCCAGAAGAAATACCAGCCCAGCGCCCCGAGGCACGTGAACGGATTGTTCGCTTGGCCGAATGCGAACGCATAGGCCACCTCGATGCGTTCAAAGCCCCCGCGGAGCAGGCGTTTCAGTCCGCGCATATCGCCGCTATCAGCGGGCGCGCCGCCACTCGCGAACGATAAACGTGAACACTGCGCCGAGGCACAGTACTCCCACCGCAATCGTCATGAATATCGAGTAGTCGAAGCGATAGCGTCCGGTGTTGGGATCGTACACCGTGCAGAAAAGCAGCAGGTTGTCGACCCAGTGATCGACGAAGCTCGCGTCTGGAGGCGTTGCGAATACCAGTTCCTTGAGGGGCTCGACGAGCGCGGTGGCGGGAAAATCCTGCCCGTACACCTGCCGATAAATGCGACCGTCGCCGGCGATGATCGTCGTCTGCATCAGGTGATCGTATCCCGTGATGCTGGCCTGATACAGGAAGCCCAAGTCTTCGGCCAGTGCGTCAATGCTGGCCGGATCGCCGCTCAGGAAGTGCCAGTCGGGATTGTCGATTCCCCGGTCGCGCGCAAACAGGCGCATACGGTCAGGCGTGTCCTCCGCCCAGTCGAAACCGATTGTCACGACGGTGAATGCGTCCTCGCCGAGCGCCTCGCGCGCAACGGCTACGGTCTTTGCGAGGTTCGTCGTAATCAGTGGGCACACATGGTGGCAGCTCGTGTAGATCAGGCTCACGACTAGCGGCTTGCCGCCTGCAGGCCTCAACACGAATGCCTGTCCGCTCACGTCCCGAAACGTGAAGGTGCCGATTCGGCGTCCGACAGCGGCCTGACTCACGGCGAGCGCTGCGTCGCGGTCGAATGGCGACTGGGCAAGGCTCTGAGGCACCGCAAACACGGCCATGCAGAAGAGGCCCGATAGTAGTGCGCGGTGCACGAACATCGTGGATGCCGACGGAGTCAGCTCAGCGGCCAGACTTCGGACAGGTACTTCCAGTTGACGAAGTAATACAGCACGAACGCAATGAAAAACACGCCGACCAGCATCGCGGTGCCCGGAATACGGATTTTCTCCGCGCTGCCGTAGTGTGCGACCGCCGCCGCGGCCGGCGGCACGTCCGGGTAGCTGGGTTTCTCGTCCTCGGCCAGGCGTTTTCCGAAGAACACGGAGCCCACGACGATGACGATGAACATCAGGCCGCCCAGCGCCGCGAGGATAGCGAAGATGCCGTTCAGACCCATCATGAGAAACGCGACCGAGGGGTAATCGAACGGCAGGGAGGCATCGGCGAACGTCATGTCCCAATGCCGCCGCGAGACGCCCAGCGTGCCGGCGCCCATCATGAACAGGGAAATGCCGGCCACGCCGATGCCGAACACATACGGCTGCCATACGGCGAGCTTTTTCATCATCAGCTCACGCCGGAAAATCAGAGGGATGAGCAGGTACGTAATTGCCATGAACGCGAGCGTGGTCCCGGCAACGACCGTGCCGTGGAAATGCCCCGGCACATACAGCGTATTGTGCATGATGATATTGATCTGTTCGGTGCCCATCACGACGCCGGAGATGCCGCCGATGAACCCGAAGAACACGAGCGACATAAACATGCCGGAAAATGCCGGATTGCTCCAGGGTGCCTTCCGCAGCCACTCGAACAGGCCCTTCGTGAACCCGCGGGCCCGCTGCGCTGCCTCGATCGATCCCGGCACGGTCATGCCGTGCACCATGCTGCCGAGCACGGCGAGGTACATTGCGTAGCTCGTATTGAATATCTTCCACTCGGCGCTGAAGCCGGGTTCGACAAGCATGTGATGTGCGCTCGCGAGCTGCAGAAAGAGGATGTACATCAGGAACGCCATGCGGCTGACCTTCTCGGACAGTGGCTTTGCGCCGAATACCATCGCTGCAATTGCATACCACACCGCTACGTGCGCGGACACGTTGATTTGCTGCGACGAATGGCCCATGCCCCACCAGATAGTCTTGTACACCAGCGGGTCGATATAGCTTACGAGGTCAAGTGACCAAAGAAACGTGGGGATCAGAATGATCGCGCCCGACGCAATCGTGAACACGGCGATAATCGCCGCGGTCAGCGCGCCGAACGTGACGAGCGGAATCGAGCCCTGGTAGGTCCTCTCCTGACGGGCGACGACGAGTGTGCCGAAAAACACGCCACAGCCGATCAATGCGCCGACCGCGAACAGGATGATGCCGAGATAGAAGGAAGGCGATGCCTGCATCGGTACGTACGACGTAAACATGACGCTCGATTGCCCCTGGAGTACCGCGACATTCGTCATGATCGCGCCCACGAGCATCAGGCCGAAGCCGGTCCAGGCCCAGCGCGGCCCGGCGAGCCGCGAGTTGAGCAGCACCGCTGACGCGAAATACAGGACCGCTATTTCGAAAAAAATGATCCAGACGAGCAGAACGTCGAGACCGTGCGCGGTGAGCGCGAGGTAGAACCAGTCGGCCGGCAGAAAATGGACAGCCGGCCAGCGCGTCAGCGCGACCAGCAGGCCGAACAGGCCGCCGACGGCAAGAAAGACGACGGCCACGACCGCGTTGGCTCGAATGAGTTTCTCGGCCGCACGATCGACCCTGAGGCCCGTGGTCGGGCAGGTTCGGAATTCGGCTGCTCTGCTCATGATGCCGCCCCCATCACTCGACGACGTAAATCTTGCCGGCCATCAGGTGGTGCCCGATGCCGCAGAATTCGTTGCAGATGACGCCATATTCGCCAGCCTGGTTCGGCGTCAGCGTCATGACCATTTCGTAGCCGGGGTGCACCTGGACGTTGATATTGACAGGCTGCAGGCTGAAGCCGTGCTGCCAGTCCATGGACGACAGGTGTAGCCGGTAGCTCTGGTCTTTTTCGAGTTCGAGTATCGGATACCATTGCCAGAGGCGCGCGATCAGATAAACGTCGCTGCCGGGAGGCGGCCGGACGACGGGAAAGCCGCCTTCGTCGCGGACCTTGTGCGCATCGATCATCGCCTGTGCGTGCTCGGCAAAGCGCTGCGGCTTGATCTTGTACGCCTCGCTCGAGAGGTTTTGTTGTCCGGCGCCATGCCAGTAAATCATCATGAAAAACATCGTCAGCCCCCACAGGAAGGCGACTGCGATCCAGATCAGCTCGATTTTCGCGATCGGCTGCTTCCACCAGATTCTCTCTGTGGGCGGTGTGATTGCCATCGTCAGGTCACTCTCAGTCCGCGATCGGAATCTGGGTAATCTCTATGACGCCCCAGATAATGTAGAACACTGCCGGAACCGCGATCCCAAGGAACAAGAGCAGGAACGGGTTGTCGAGCAGCCGCTGCATCAGCGGGATGGGTTCGGATTCCGCATCGGGTGGAGATGGCGATTTGCCGGCGGTGCTGTCATCGACCATCAGCGTCCTCCTGTCGAGGCGAGCGATTCAGGGCAAGGCCCGGGCCAGGTCAGTTCGCCAGAAACTACCGCGCGTCCGTTGGCCATGCAGTGGACCTGGCAAATGCCATGGCCGGACAACAGGACGCTATCCAACCAGCCGCGACAGGTGTATCAGGGATTCCCCGTATAGATGCGTATCAGCGTGAACGTGATGAGTGCGAGCGCCAGAAGGATCGCGAAAAAAATCAGGGACCGGTATTCGAAGCGGCGGCCCGCTGCAGCTTCGATGCGTTCGAGAATCTGGTCGGACACCAGGTAGAGAACGATTGCAACGAGCGTGAATGCGACGAACTGCATCCTGCCATGATAAACGAACGATGCAATTACGGCTGCGGCCGGGAGAATGGGCTGCCAGCGGCCGCGGTGACCGCTGGCAGCCCGGTGCATCACGGGTTGGACGCGAAGAACAGGTTGAACATGCGCTGATTGTTGCCGGGCGCCTGGCCGACGCAGCTGACGAGACGCTGACCTGTTGCCTGGACGTCCTCGAAATAGATAGGGTGGTTTTCTACGACTAGTACGCGCATGAGCCTCCGCTCTGTTCGCAGACACGTTAGCACGACTGGCGCACTGCTTCCTCATACTTTCGGCTGAATGCCTGCTGGTCACGGACGGCGACGGCGCGGCGTCGTGACGGCATGCGATAACCTGTAGCAGCGACGAACGTATCGGAATCCGTGGCCGCTCATTGCGCGCGTGGCGGATCTTTGATCTACGGGCGGCCCGTTCGGCCGCATCGCGATCGCAGTCAGCGGAAATGAAGCAGAGCGCGCACGGCATTTGCAGCGATCGCCGCAGCTATGTCGCGTTGCGGCAGCGTTCTTCTTTGGTCGTTCTTGTTTCTTCGATGATGCGCTTCGAGTCTTCCTCGCTCAGGTACTCGCGCTCACCGTCGGCACCAGTGCGATAGAGCTTCGGAGCATTCAGGTAGGACTCGTAAATTTCAGTAGCACGCTGGCAATAGTATGCTTCGGCCTGCCTGCGTGCAGCGCGCTGTCCCTCACTTTCGCCGGGAATGACATCGTCACCGGAGGTCGATTCGACAGATGATTGCTCGAGGTCGGCCAACGTGCCCGGCGCGTGCCAGACAAGCTGCACCGACACCGCGTCTTCGTGATCCGGGGAATCGCTGTAGTGCACTTCGCCCGTATCGTCAAGCCACGTGTAAATGGGCTTCATGGTTTCGACGTAGCGGGTAATACCCTTCGCATCGACCCATTTCCAGACGTCGGCTTCCGCAATTCCCGCAGCGCCGAGACAAAGCAATAAAACGTACAGTGGTTTCATGCCTTCTCCTGATTTGCGAAGTATACGTTGCCGGGCTCTTTACGCCGTTGAAGCGCATCACAGATTGCTCGGCGGCTTTTGGTTTCGCCGTGCGAGCAGGCAAAGGCATTGAGATCAGAGCCGTCGCGGGCACCGCGGACTTATGTGAAACCCGGCCGATCGGATGCCACCATATGTCTCAATGAATTCGGGCTTATGTCATTTTGTGCGTGCAGAATGAGGTCGCAGCCTGTTAGGCTGGTTGTCAGGAAGAACAACGACCGGCGCAGACGTCCGGGGGAAATATGAAGGGCCGCGGCCTCATTTCCGGCGTCCTTCTGGGCGCCGCGATTCTCGGTCTGGGGTACTGGCTTGCCTCGGGCAGGCCGGTGAGTCACGAAATCGCTTACGTCGCTTTGCTCGCGGGGTTCATTCTGTGCGACCGGGTATTCTGGCCGCGCCGCGATCGCTGAGTGCATCGACGCGGATTTCATCGACTTGATCGACAGTGCCTGCCTCGGTCAGTCCGATGCGCATGCTTCGCGCCGAGCGCAGTCTCCCGAAATCGTCGTCCGACAATGCAAAAAACCGGGCCAGCTCGTCGTTCGTCACCTGGTGCCCCGATTGACGCCGGTCGTGTCCCGAGAAGCGTCGCCGGTTTACCAGCGACCAGGTGGCGACGATGACGATGATGCACAGCACGATGACCGCGTACCACCACATCACCTCTTTCAGTGCGTGTATGCCGCCCGCCCGCACCATGACGTCGTAGGCAAATTCGAAGCCGAGCAGCCAGGCGATGAGACTGATGAATGGAGCCCACAGATACGAGTACAGGAACCACATCAGCGCCGTAATGAACGCGTCGCCGAAGCGGCGCCGTCGTGAGAGCAGCTCAGGTGCACTGATATGAATTTTGTCGCCGGCCGCCGCCACGTCAGCCCTCCGTCTCCGGCCGAATGCCGCGGTCCGGACTGACCCAGATCGCCCGGGCCCCGCGCCGTTTCAGGATCGCCTTGGGCACTGCGAAAACGCTGGCGGCGGCATGGATGGCCCAGTACGCCATCGGGTACCAGATCATCCAGTAGTAGAAGCGCCCGAGGTGGCGCGGCTCATAGCGGCTGTCGATCAGCAGGCTCAGCGCGAACTGCAGCAAACAGGTGCCGCCGAGAATGACGCCGCTCCAGCCCGGCAGTACCGCCTCTACCTTGAACGGCTCCGGGAGATCGAAAAACAGTCCCAGCGACCAGATCACGAATACGAAGGCCATCACGTAGGCCCAGAACGTGCTGACGACGAGTTCGACGCCGACCATCCACATGCGCCGGTTGCGCCAGGTCAGGAGCTCCTTGACATGGCGCATCAGGACTTCGATGCCCCCCTGGGCCCAGCGCAGCCGCTGCCGCCAGAGGCCGTCGCCCGTCTCA
>JBFHXQ010000048.1:0-12373 GCA_041598895.1 Woeseiaceae bacterium
GACGTCTCGCCGTATTTCGCCGGATTGAACGCTCGCTCCCCGGAGTCGTCATCCGGCGCAATCACGATGCGCTCGGCAAAGTCTTTCTTCTCCAGCCCCGCCATGATCGGCAGGCCGTCCAGGGCAAGATGCAGTTTTGCCGCATTGCCGCGCATGCGCAGGTGATGCATGCGATGCACGAACCCGGTCTCAACGTGCCGCGCACCGACGAGCTCGAAGATCGTGCGCTTCGGATCCGCATTCGACACGACCGTGTAACTGTCGAAGCGCACGCCGCTTTCGGTCTGCACGCCGGTCACACGGCCGTTTTCGACGATAATGCGGTCGACCGGCATGCCGGTCTGGATGAGTACGCCGCGGTCGCGCGCCACGCCCGCAAGGAGTTCGCTAATGCTGCCCATTCCACCGGCCGGCACGGCAACCCGACCCTGCTGTCCGGCAAGCCGGTACAGGTAGGTCATCAGCGTATTCGGCGAACGCGGGCCAAGGTGCGTGCCCAGCACGGCATCCAGACTGATCGCCCCCTTCAGGGGCCCGCTCTCGAAGCGCTCGACGAGTTCGTCGTGAATATTCATGCCGATCAGGCGCAGGAATTCCCGCATGTCCGCTCGGCCGAGACGCCGCAGGTCGAAACCCAGGCGTGCCAGCGTCCGCAGATCGCGCGGGCGTCGCGTGCCGAGGCGCGGCGGCTCGCGATTGAAATACGTATTCAGGAGGTTCGCATAGCGCGTCATTCGTGTTCGAAACCGCGCGTACTGCTCGCGATCGGCGGCGCTGACGCCGCCGACTTCGGTGCCGGCGATGCGCACAGGATTACCGTCCGCTGACAGCGAGATGGTGGCCATCGAATCGGTCGCCAAGGCGGGCTTCAGCCCCAGATCCTTGATGACTTTAGGCTGCAACTGATACAGGAAATGCGCACACGCGGAAACCGAAAAACCGTCGGCGAATTCGCGCGTGACGGAAGCTCCGCCAACCCGATCGTTTGCCTCGAGGACGATTACGCGTTTGCCCGCCTTCGCGAGCACGGCGGCACAGACCAGCCCGTTGTGGCCGGCGCCGACGATAATTGCATCGAAGCGGTCAGCCGTCATCGTAATGACGCCCTGTGGATGCTGTCAGTCATCGCCGAAGTTCTCCGGCACCGTGTTCGAACGGCGCAGATCGCTCAGGATCTCCCGGGCCGCATTGGCGCCGGGCGCCGCCCTGACGCCGCCGCCCGGATGGGTGCTCGAGCCGCACATGTACAGGCCGCTGACGGGCGAGCGGTATTGCGCAAACCCGGGCACCGGGCGGTTGAACAGCAGCTGATCCATCGTCAGCTCGCCGTGGAAGATGTTGCCCTCGGTAATGCCGATCTGCTCCTCGATATCGGCCGGCGTACGTATTTCGACGTGCAGAATCAGGTCCTTGAAATCCGGGCTGTAGTTGCCGATCTGGTCGATCACGCTTTGCGCGAACGCCTCCCGCTCCGGATCGGTCCACGCTCGCCCCTCGACCTGGTGCGGGCAGTACTGCACGAAACAGCTCATGAAATGTTTGCCGGGCGGGGCCATCGTCGGATCGATCGTCGTCGGAATGACCATGTCGACATAAGGATCCCTGGACCATGTGCCCGCCTTCCAGTCGTCGTATGCCCGTTCCATGCGCTCCATGGAATCGATGAAGTGCATGTCGCTGTGGTACAGCGTGCTTCCCTCGGGCAGCGCCGGGAACGTCGGCATGCCGTCGAGCGCTATGTTGAGTTTTCCCGACGAGCCGCGAATCTTGAAGTTTTCGACGCGCCGGTAGAACTCCTCGGGCAGGTCGGAGCGATCCATGCAGGTCAGGAACGTACGCTTGACGTCCATGGCCGAAACGACGATGCGGCCTGTGATCTCCTCTCCGCTCGTCAGCGCCACGCCCGCCGTGCGATTGTTTTGCACGATGATCTTGTCGACGCCGGCCTCCGTCCTGAGCTCGCCGCCGTAGGCCTGAAACGCCCCCGCTATCGCCTTCGACACGCCGCCCATGCCGCCGCGCGCGTAGCCCCAGGTGCCGACGTTGCCATCGACGTCGCCCATGTAGTGGTGCAGCAGCACGTAGGCAGTTCCCGGCGAATGGATGCCGAGTGCGGTGCCGATGATGCCGCTGCCGGACATCGCGGCTTTGATCACGTCGGTTTCGAAATATTCGTCGAGGTATTCCGCAACGCTCATCGTCCAGAAGCGAATCGTCTCGTACATGCGATCCTCGCCCATTGCGAGGAACCTGCGGCCGATGTCGACGAGCCCCCGCAGGTCACTCGGGCGGAACGAGGTCGGGTCCGGCGCCGTTCGCAGCAGGAAATCCCGAATGAAGCGGCACTGGCGCATCGTATCGGCCGAGTAACGCTCGTACGCGTCCGCATCGGCACGCGAAAATCGGGCTCTCTCACGATACGCTACCTCGGGGTCGTGGTAGGAGCCGAAATAATCGCCGTTCTCCATGAACGTGACCGAGCCCCCGTACGGTGTGACCTGCAGGCCGTGACGATGCAGTTCGAGCGCGCGGTAGATCTCCGGGCGCAGCAGGCTGCAGACATACGAACAGTTGGAGTAGATCCAGTCCTTGTAGAGATTCCGGCTGACCGCGGCGCCGCCGATATAGTCGTTTTTTTCAACGCAGACGACGTCGAGGCCGGCCTTCGCGAGAAAAGCGGCGGTCGTCAGGCCGTTATGGCCGGCGCCGACGACAATTGCATCATAGGTCTTCATGAGGTCGGTTGCTGAGCGAGCAATTGCCTTGTTGTTCGTCTGTAATGGCTCGGTCCACGGACTCAGTTCGCCGGCGGCCGCGCATCCCCACGTTTTCGTTTTCTGGACAGCCTCGCCAGCGTAATGTCCACCGCCCGCTCGAATTTGTCCAGCGTTTCATCGCGGCAGCCGTCCGCATGCGCTTCGCATATGAACCACGGCTCACGCGAATCGGGTTCGATGAGAACGCCCTGCTCATGGAGCTCGGGCGCGAGCATGTCGTAAAACTCGTAATCCGAATTCACCCACTCGCGATAGTCGCGCGGCGGCGATGCGGCAAAAAACAGGCCCATCAGTGCCGGGTGCCCAGTAAAGCTGTGAATGATGCGGCGCTCATCCAGGATGCGGCTGATGCCGGCCTGCAGCTCACGCCCGTAATTCGCAATCGTGTCGAGTGCGTCGGTCTCGTCGAGAATCTCGAGCGTCTTGATCGCCGCCGCGAGCGCAACCGAATGCCCCGTGAACGTGCCGCCGTGGACGACGTCGTCGCCGATCCGACGCATGATGTCTTTCTTGCCGGCGAGAACGGCCAGCGGATAACCGTTGCCGATCGCCTTTGCAAACGTGCACAGATCTGCACTGAAGCCGAACAGTTCCTGCGCGCCGCCGCGGGCGACACGAAAGCCCGTTTTGACCTCGTCGACAATCAGCACGACACCGTAGCGGTCGCAGAGCGCGCGAACGTCGAGGAGGTACTGCCTGTCCGCCGTGATCCCGCAGCAGTTGCCCATGATCGGCTCGATCAGCAGCGCCCCGATACTGTCACCGTGTTGCCTGAGCAGGTCCTCGACCGCGTCGGCATCGTTGAGCGGCACGGTGTGCACGAGGCGTTTCGTCACCCGCGGAATACCGTCCCCGAACGGCAGGACCTCCGGGTCTCCGTCGTCCGGATTCCATGCCTCCACGTCGGCGTACCACATGACCTCGGTGAACACGCCGTGATAGCCACCCTCGAGCACGATGTGGCCGTCCTTCCCGGTGTGCGCCCGCGCAACGCGCAGCGCGGCCATCACCGCTTCGGTGCCGGAGTTCGACAGCCGCACCATCTCCGCTGCCGGCACCATGCGGCCGATACGTGCCGCAAGCTCGTATTCGAGCTCCGTCGACAGCGCGAACACGCCGCCGACCTTCATACCCTCCCGCGCAGCGGCGTCGACACGAGGATCCGCGTAGCCGAGAATGATCGGCCCGTAGGCAAGCCGGTAGTCGATGTACTCGTTGCCGTCGATGTCCCAGACGCGACCGCCCCGGCCGTGATCGACGTAGATTGTCCGGTCCTCACCCCAGTAGCGGAAATTCGAGGAAACCCCGAGCGGCAGACGTTGCGCGGCTTTCTGGAAATGCCGGTTCGATGTGTCGAGAGAGCGCATCCACACTCCTGGCCTGGCGGGCGCCTAGCATCTCACGTTCCGGGTTTCGGCGTCCACAAAAATGAATGAGCATACATTCAATTTATGGCATGATCGGCGCTCCGGACCGGCGTAGCCCGCGCCGCAACAGGAGCCAGAATTATGTCAAGTACGGCGCAATGGCGGTAGCGGCGGCCAAACGCGACCGGCGGACGGCGGCGCGCGACGCACGCCGCCGGCAGCTCATCGACGCAACGATGAAGTGCATTGCCAAAAAGGGCATCAGCGGCATGACGCTTGCCGACGTTGCCAGGACCGCCGGACTCTCGCAGGGCATCGTCAACCTGCACTTCGACAGCAAGGACAATCTGCTCCGGCAGACGCTCTCCGCCCTCGCCGACGAGTATCGGTCCCAGTTCGACAGGACGCTCGAGCAGGCCGGGCCGGCACCTGCCGACAAGCTGCTCGCGCTGATGCAGCTCGACTTTCGTCCGACCGTCTGCAGTCCGCAGAAACTGGCCGTATGGTTTGCGTTCTGGGGGGAGGTGAAATCACGACCGACCTATCGCAGGATTTGCGACGCAGCGGACCGCTACTATGACGATGTCGTTCGGCAGCTTTGCGATGAGATCATCGCCGACGGTGCTTATCAAAACATCAACGCTGCCGACGCGGCCGGCGCGCTCGCGGCCATGACGAATGGACTGTGGCTGTCGGCCCTGATCAGCCCCGGCAGCTGGGATCGAAACGAGGCGATGGCGGCCGTCAACAGCTATCTTTGTCACGTATTCCCGCAGCATTTCGGAGGATGACTCAATCATGAACATCGACCTCAGCGACGCCGCGCTCGACTGGCAGACAAAGGCGCGGGAATACGCGGACGACTACCTCGAGCCCTACGAAGTCGAAGCCGAGCTCAACGACGGCGTGCTGCCGGATGCGATCACGGAACGTAACAAGGCGCGCGCAATCGAGCTCGGATTTCCGGCAATCGACGTGCCGAAAGCGTACGGCGGTCTGGAGCTTACGATGGAGGAGCAGGCAGCAATCTGGGAACAGCTCGGCCGCGTGACGAACGCCCTGTCCTGGTGCTTTCCCGAACCGCAGGCCTGGATGTTCCAGGCCTGCGACGCCGATCAGATCGACGAGTACGTGCTGCCGATGATGCACGGCGAGCGCAAGGATTGTTATGCCATCACGGAGGCAGGGCCCGGCTCCGACGTGGCCGCGATTGAAGCGACCGCGACCCGAACGGGCAGTCACTACGTTTTGAACGGTGAGAAATGGTTTGTCACGAGCGGCAACCTGGCCGACTTTTTCTGGTTTCAGGCCCGCCTGCCTGACGAGAATGACGACGCACTGTTCCTCGTCGATCGCGATACGGAGGGTATCGAGGAGATTGCCTCGCCGCGGTTCAGCCACACCTATGCGGCGCACCACCCGACGTTTCGCTTCGACAACGTGCATGTGCCGCTGAAGCAGCGCGTCGGCAAGTCGGGAGACGGCATGGCGTTTACGCACAGCTGGTTCCGCCACGAGCGCCTGATGATCGGAGCTCGCAGCTGCGGCGCTGCTGCAAGACTCATCGAGGCGGCGCTGGACTTCGCCAACAACCGCACTGTCGACGGCGTTCCGCTCAGCGAAAAACAGGCGATTCAATTCATGCTCGCGGACAGCACGACGGAGCTCTGGGCATCGCGCCTGATGACCTACGCCGCCGCGCGTGCGGCCGACCGCGGCGAGGACGTCAAGTCCCAGCACGCGCGCTGCTCGATGGTCAAGCTATACGTATCCGAAATGGCGAATCGCGTCGCCGATCGCGCCGTGCAGATTTTCGGCGGCCGCGGTTATATGCGCGAAAACGTCGCCGAGCGCTTCTTTCGCGAACTCAGGGTCGATCGTATCTGGGAGGGTACGAGCGAAATACAGCGCCTGATCATAGCCCGGTCGCTCGTAAAGCGCGGGCTTGACGCGATGTAATTGCGGCGCGTCGCCAGCGGT
The DNA here is from genome assembly GCA_041598895.1 of Woeseiaceae bacterium. Classification (GTDB taxonomy): domain Bacteria; phylum Pseudomonadota; class Gammaproteobacteria; order Steroidobacterales; family Woeseiaceae; genus UBA1847. The sequence goes on from JBFHXQ010000048.1 coordinate 6,125, forward strand.
GGTCAAATCGGGGCGACATGCGTTGCCCTGCTCAATACTCCCGCGCGATGTTCGCGCTGCTGATCGCCACTGTGCTGGGCAGCTGTGCGAGCGAATCCGACGAGATTGCGCGGCGCGCCAACGTCGTCAACGTATTCAACTGGGCCGACTACATAGCGCCCGAGGTCATTACACGATTCGAGGCCGATTACGGCATCGATGTGAACTACGATATCTACGATTCCTCCGAGGTCGTCGATGTCAAACTGCTGGCCGGCCACAGCGGCTACGATGTTGTCGTACACAGCAACCAGTTCGCCTCGCGACTCGCGCCGATCGGCGTGTTCGAGAAACTCGACTTCACGCAGTTCAAAAATATCGGCAACCTGGATGCCGCCGTCATGCGCCAGATCGATTCGTACCCGCGCGTACGCGGCTACAACGTGCCCTACCACTGGGGCACGACGGGCTACGCCTGGAACGTCGCAATGGTGCGGGAGCGGCTGCCGAATCATCCGATGGACAGCGCCGACGTGCTGTTCGATCCGGCCATCGTCTCGCGACTTGCCGATTGCGGCGTCACGCTGCTCGACGGGCCGACGGACGTTTTTCCGATGGTGCTCGCCTATCTCGGCTTGAACCCGAATGCCGTGGACGAGGACAGCCTGGCGGCTGCCGAGGCGCAGCTCGAATCCGTCCGGCCCTACATTCGCTATTTCAGCAATCAAAAGATGCTGTCTGATCTTCCCAACCGCGAGGTCTGCGTCGCGATGAGCTGGTCGGGCGACTACGCAACCGCGGCCCTCCGCGCCGCGGAAGCCGGTATCGACATCGAGCTCAAGTACACGCTGCCCATGGAGGGCTCGGGTCTGTGGGTCGACGGACTGTACGTCCCCGCGGATGCCCCGCATACGGAGAACGCGTATCTGTTCATCGACTACCTGCTGCGCGCGGACATCGCGGCAATGAACGCGAACCTGGTCAATTACGCAAACGCGAACCGCGCATCGTGGCCCCTGATTCGGCCGGAGAACCTCACGAATCCGGCCATCTTTCCCGACGAGGCGACATGGAATCTCATGTACCCGATCGAGTCGGCGGAGCCGAAGCAGGAGCGCCCGCGCACGCGGGCATTCGCGCGGGTGAAAAGCGGCATATGACCACGGACCGCGGCGCGGAATCCGGTGGCGACGGCGCGCCCGGGTTTATTCGCCTGCACGGCCTGTCCAAGCATTTCGGCACGTTCGTGGCCGTGGACGACATCGACCTCGACATCGGCCGCAGCGAACTGTTCACGATCCTTGGCGGCTCGGGCTGCGGTAAGACGACGCTCTTGCGCATGCTCGCCGGATTCGAAGTACCCACATCCGGTTCGGTCGAGATCGACGGCACCGACGTGACCCGGCTGCCGCCGTATGAACGACCGGTCAACATGATGTTCCAGTCCTACGCGGTTTTCCCGCACATGACCGTGGAGAACAACATCGCATACGGATTGCGCAAGGATCGCGTGCGTCGTGATGAAATCGAAACCCGCGTCAGCGAAATGCTGGCGCTCGTCAAGCTCGGCGAGTTTCGCAAACGCATGCCGGATCAGCTGTCGGGCGGCCAGCGTCAGCGCGTCGCGCTGGCCCGCGCGCTGGTGAAGCGTCCCAAAGTCCTGCTGCTGGACGAGCCGCTCGCCGCGCTCGACAAAAAGCTTCGCGAGCACACGCAGTTCGAGCTCATGAACATTCAGGATGAGCTCGGGATCACGTTCGTCGTCGTCACTCACGACCAGGAGGAGGCGATGGCGCTATCGACACGCATCGCCGTCATGGAGCAGGGCCGCTTCCTGCAGGTCGGCACCCCGAGGGAAATCTACGAGTATCCGGCAAATCGTTTCGTTGCCGGCTTCATCGGAACGATCAATACCTTCGATGGCATCGTTGCAGGGACTTCCGACGGCACGCTGCGCGTCGAATCGGACGAGGCCGGCGGTACCCTGACCGCGCTCGGCGGCGACGATGTCAGCGCTGGCCAGCACGTCAGCGTCGCGGTCCGCCCCGAAAAGATATTCATCGACACCGAAGAGCCCGAGGATCCGGGAGATACCCGCCTGCGCGGCATCGTGTATGACCTCGGCTACTTCGGCAACCTGTCGCTTTATCGGGTACGCCTGGATAACGGCAAGATCGTGCAGGTCAGCGCCCAAAACCGCGTGCGCTCCGCGTCCCGCGACATCGAATGGGACGACAAGGTCTGGCTGTCATGGCGACCGCAAAGCGCCGTCGTGCTGACGGACTGACCGTGGCCGGCGACTCGACGATTCGCCGGGACACGCTGTGGCGCCGCTTTGCAGTCGGAATTCCGTACCTGTGGCTCGGCGTATTTTTCCTCGCACCCTTCGCGATCATCCTGAAGATAAGTCTTGCGGATCCCGTCATCGCTCAGCCGCCTTTCACGCCGTTCATCGACGACGCCGGTGACGTATCCGTGACGCTCGACAGCTACCGGTTTCTGCTGACGGACAAGCTGTACGCAATCACCTACCTCCGCTCGGTGTTGCTTGCTGCGGTAGCAACGGTACTGTGCCTGGCCTTGGGCTTTCCGATGGCCTACGGAATCGCGCGTGCCGCACCGGCGACGCGCAGCCTGCTGCTCGTCCTGGTCGTCGTGCCGTTCTGGATCTCCTTCCTGCTGCGCGTGTACGCCTGGATGGGGCTCCTGAACAACTACGGTGTCGTGAATAACTTCCTGATGTGGCTCGGCGTCATCGATCAGCCGGTACCGATGCTGTACACGGATTTTGCAATCTTCATCGGCCTGACCTATTCGTACCTGCCGTTCATGATTCTGCCGCTTTACGCGACGCTGGAACGCATGGATCCGGATCTCGTGGACGCGGCGCTGGATCTCGGCGCCTCGCGAACGCAGGCGTTTTGGGACGTTACCTGGCGGCTGGCACGCCCGGGAATCATCGCCGGCTGTTTGCTGGTGTTCATTCCGGCAATGGGTGAGTACGTCATCCCGTACCTGCTCGGCGGGCCCGAGTCGCTCCTGATCGGCCGGGTGCTTTTCGACGAGTTCTTCGTGAATCGCGACTGGCCGCTCGCGTCGTCCGTCGCGATCGTGCTGCTGGTGATTCTCGTCGTGCCGATCGTGCTGCTGCAGCGCAATCAGGCGCGCAGCGCCGGGGCGTCGTCGTGAAGGGACAGTCGCGATTCGTGATATCCACGCTCGCGTTCGGCTACGCGTTTCTGTACATACCGCTCGCGTCTATCGTCGTGTACTCGTTCAACGATTCCAAGCTCGCCACGGTATGGGGTGGATTTTCGCTGCGCTGGTATGCGGAACTGATTCGCAACGAGCAGATTCTCGAGGCGGCCTACCTGAGCCTGCGCGTGGCGGCGACGTCGGCGACGCTGGCCACGATACTGGGCACGATGGCCGGCCTCGTCCTAGCGCGCTTCGGCCGCTTTCGCGGTCGCACGTTATTCTCCGGAATGATCTCGTCACCGCTCGTGATGCCCGAGGTCATCACCGGATTGTCGCTGCTGCTTCTGTTCGTCAGTCTCCAGCAGCTCGTCGGTTGGCCAGCGCAGCGCGGCTTTTCGACGATCACCATCGCACACACGACGTTTTCGATGGCGTACGTCGCAGTGATCGTGCAGTCCCGCCTGCTGGCGATGGATGAATCGCTGGAGGAAGCAGCCATGGACCTCGGCGGGCATCCGTTGCGCGTCGTCTTCGACATCACGCTGCCGCTGATCGCCCCGGCGATGGTCGCAGGCTGGCTGCTGGCGTTCACGCTCTCGCTCGACGACCTCGTCATCGCAAGCTTCGTATCCGGCCCGGGCGCGAGCACGCTGCCAATGTACATTTTCTCGAAGGTCAAACTCGGCGTAACGCCGGACATCAACGCACTCGCGTCGCTGATCATATTGATCGTGAGCTTCGGTGTCCTGATCGCATGGGCGGCTATGCGCCGGCAATCACGGTAGGACTTTTATCACGCCGGTCGTTCCTCCAGAATCGCGGCAGGGTCGCTCTCGCACATCCGTGTGCTCCGCGACATAAAATCTCAAGGGGACATTCCGCTTTGCGGAATGTCCCCAACGGAATGTCCCCAACGGTGTCAACCGCCCGCGAGCTGCTGCAGAATCCACTCCGTGTAAATTCGCTCGGCTTTTTCCATGCCCGAGAAGGGGCCCGGACGGTAAAAGCGGGACTGCACGCCCTTCCAGTTATTGACAATGATCGTCTTATCGGCTTCGGTCGTGACGTCCCAGAGCCAGGTCAGCTCGTCGACGTCATAGTCCTTCCCTTCCTCAGCGTCGTTGCGAACCAGCCAGTAGATATCGCAATTCGAATTCTTCCGGTCCACAGGTGTGAAGACATAGCCGACGACGTGGTCGCTGTAACCCAGCAGGAATGAAAACGCACCGAACGAGAAATCAGACGCCCCGCCGTCGTAATCCGTGAGCTCGCCCAGCAGCGGTGCGACAGGCGTTCCGTCCCTGCTCCCTGTCCTGTAGCCGTCGAACAGCGCGGTGCGGCTGTAACCGTAGCCCATCTCCCCGGGCGGGGCCTTGGTATCCAGCCGATCGATCAGCAGGTCTTTCATACCGCACGCAGGCATCCTGTCCAGCATGTGCTGCTGCACGCGCTGCCGTTTTTTCGGATCGAGCATCAGCGTGTGCATGCGCGCGTAATCCGGGTGCGCCGTCGCGCAGTGATAGCACTCCTGATAATTCTCGATGGCCAGCTTCCAGTTCGCTGCAATTGGGTAGGTCTTGTGGGCGGCAACCTTGAGGTTTTCGATATCGAACAGCGACATCGGCTCGGCCATCTCTCGCTTGGCTGAATCGAGTGCTGGCGGATCAGTGGAAAAGCAGACGAAAACCAGGCCGCCAATCGTGTCCACCGACACCGGGTGCAGCCCGTGCGCGGACCGGTCAAAGTCGCTGTCCATGTTGCGCGCCGCCATCAGGTTACCGTGGGTGTCGTAGACCCACCCGTGATACGGACAGACGAAATTGTGCACGTTTCCGCGGGCTTCCAGGCAAACGAGCGAGCCGCGGTGCCGACAAACGTTCGCGAACGCCCGCAGCTGGCCGTCACGGCCGCGCACGATAATCGCCGACTCCCCGGCTGCGGTGAGAACCTTGTAGTCTCCCGGCGCCGCGAGCTCGGATTCGTGACCGGCGAGTATCCAGTTGCGAAGAATAATGCGCTCGACTTCCAGCGCGTAGATGTCCGGATCGGTGTAGAACCGCCGATCCAGCGCATGCCCGGATCGATGGCTCGCAATCAGCTCGGCTACCGTGCGTTCATCTGCGGGTCGGGCTCGGGTCATTGCGGTGAGTCTCGCGTCCTTCAGACCATATACGGACATTGTATGCTATCGCGACGTCCAGATTGCCACAGGAACGACGGGATGCGGGGTGCGTACGTCGTATTCAAGCATTTCAGACCGTCGCGGAAGATACGCAACGTCACGTAAAATCGCCGCCCGAAGGTCACGTAAGAACCGGTGCATGCGCTTGCCAGGCTTTGCGGCACAAAACAAGTTTCGATATCGAGTCACACGTCGGATTGGTCGCAGCACTGAGAAGCGGCACGGCCGGCGAGTCGTGACTGACAACCTCAAAGCCGTGCTGGTCCTGCTCGCTGTGTTCACTGCCGGTATCGGTTGCACGGCCGACGTCACGAGCACGTTGATCGCCAATGCCGTTATCGTCGACGGCAGCGGCGGAGCGCGATACACCGGCAGCGTACGGATGCTCGGAGATCGCATCGTTGCGATCGGCGATCTGAAGCCGAAGCGCGGTGAATCGATTATCGACGCCGGCGGCCTCGTGCTCGCTCCGGGATTCATCGACACGCACAGCCACCATGACGTCGACATCGATCGGTTTCCGGCTATGCCGGCCGTCCTGAGCCAGGGCGTAACCACGATCGTGCGCGGCAACGACGGTGCAACTTCCGTCGAGAAGGAACGTGAGTACACGACGCTGAAACAGTTTCGTGCTGCGCTCGCGAAACGTCCGGTCGCGGTGAATGTCGCATCATATGCACCGCATGGCAGCATTCGCTACGCGGTCATGGGCGATGATTTCCGGCGCCCCGCCCGACCGGACGAGGTCGCGCAGATGGCTGCCCTGCTCGAGGCGGACCTGTCCGCCGGCGCCATAGGCATCTCGACCGGCCTGGAATATGAGCCGGGCCTCTATTCGGCAACCGACGAGCTCATCGGTCTTGCGAAAGTCGCGGCCAGGTACGGCGGTA
>JBFHXQ010000049.1:0-12255 GCA_041598895.1 Woeseiaceae bacterium
CGAGGCGCGAGGAACTGCCAACGCTGCAGGAATGTCCGTCACGCACGGTGATTATGGGCGATCGTCAGGCACCCGTTAGCTGGAGCGGTCGACGATGACATGGGCGAGCCACGCAAGCGGTTCCGCCTGCGAGCCGAACACTTCGAGCGACGTCAGGGCCTCGTCGAGCAGGTCCCGAGAGCGCCGATGCGCGGCGTCTGTGCCGAACAGGCCAGGGTAAGTTGCCTTCTCGAGACGCTCGTCGGCGCCCGGATGCTTACCGAGCTGTTCGCGGTGCCCTTCAACGTCGAGGATGTCATCCCTGATCTGGAACACGATACCGATGCGACGGCCGAAACGATCGAGTGCAGCGCTTTGTGTCTCGTCGAGCGCGCCATGGAGGATGCAGGCAGAAGCGATTGCGGCATGGATCAGCGCGCCGGTCTTGAGTTCATACATGTGCTCGATTTCGGGCCGGGTCAGGCTCCCACCTTCAGCATCCAGGTCGAGCGACTGTCCGCCGGTCATGCCGAGTGAGCCGCAGGCGTCGGCAAACAGCTGAATCAGCTGACGGCACGTTACGGCGCCGGCTTCTACTCGGGACAAAGCGGAGAATGCGAGTGGCTGCAGCGCGTCCGCTGCGAGGATTGCGGTCGCCTCATCGTAGGCGCGGTGTACCGTGGGCTTGCCCCGACGCAGATCGTCGTCATCCATTGCGGGCAGGTCGTCATGGACCAGCGAAAAAGCGTGAAGCAGTTCAACCGCGGCTGCCGGACCGTCAAGAAGATCGGGGTCCACACCGACACACTCGCCGCTTGCGTAGACGAGTAACGGACGAATGCGCTTTCCCCCGTTGAAGACCGCGTAACGCATTGCCGAATGCAGTGTCGCCGGCGCAGTCACAGCCGATGGCAGTAACGAGTCGAGTCGCTGATCAACACGCGCTATGTAGGCATCTACGCGGTCTGCAAAGGGTACTGCCACAGCGGGTCCGCTCTCCTCTTTCGGGCCCTGTAGCCTACACGGATTCGCAATGAGGTTCGCCCGCAGCGCTTGACCGTCACAGCTGGCCGGGCCCCGCACCTGGCGAGATTGATATACTGCAACCCTCCCGGCCACGTCATTCCGCTGGACACCGAAACGATGCGGGCAGTCGCCAAAGCCCAGCCGAATATTGCGCTCGTCAAATACTGGGGCAAACGCGACACGCGTCGAAACCTCCCTGCGGTCGGATCCATTTCGATTACGTTGTCGGAGCTTTACACGCTGATGTCAGTGGAACTCGATCCGCAGCTTGGCGCGGACCGGCTTGAGGTGAACGGCCGCGACGACGCCGATTTGCTGCCGAGAGTTTCGCGCTGCCTGGACGATGTGCTCGGAAACTCCCGTACGAGAGCTCGCGTCGCGAGCACGACGAACTTTCCAGTTGCGGCAGGCCTCGCATCTTCGGCATCGGCATTTGCCGCGCTGGTCCTCGCCGTCACGGCTGCGGCTGGTTTGTCACGCGACCAGGGCCAGCTCGCCCGCGTTGCCGGCCGCGCATCCGGATCGGCGGCCCGCTCGCTGTACGGCGGCTTCGTCGAACTCCGCAATGACGGCGACGACATTGCGGTCGCCTCCCTGCTCGATGGGGCCGACTGGCCGCTCAAGGTCGTCATTGCGATTACGGCGGCAGCGCCCAAGCCGGTGGGCTCAGGCGAGGCCATGGAGATCAGTCGCCGGACGTCGCCATTCTATGGTCGCTGGGTCAATGAGCAGGATGCGGACCTGCGCGCAGCCCGACGCGCTATTCGCACGCGCGACTTTGAGAAGCTGGCGACAGTCGCAGAACACAACTGCCTGAAGATGCACTCTGTCATGTGGACGTCCAGGCCTGCCGTCGTGTACTGGAACGAGGCGACGCTGGCCTGTATGCAGGCGATACGGCAGCTGCAGGCAGAGGGCGTCGGTGTCTTCTTTACGATTGATGCGGGTCCGCAGGTCAAGGCGATATGTCTGCCCGAGGCTGAACAGGCCGTATGCGGGACGCTGGCTGCCGTGCCGGGCGTCACGAAGACCATGATCAGCGGGCTCGGCAGCGGCGCTGTCCTGGTCGATGTCGCGTGATGCACGTTCAGGCGACGGCTCCGGGCAAGATCGTTTTATGCGGCGAGTACGCCGTGCTGGAGGGCGCTCCGGCAGTCGCGATGGCCGTCGATCGGCGAGCGCGCGTGAGCGTCACGGACTCGGCCGGTCCCGGACACACGGTCATTGCGCCCGGTCATACGGATCGCGAAGGGCGGTTTACGATGGAAGATGGCCGCTTCAGCTGGTTGCGAAACGGCGATCCCTTCCCGCTGCTTGCGGCCCTAATGCGAGCGACCGGGCGCGACCTCCCTGGCTGCACGGCTATTACGCTGGATACGCGATCGTTCTACGCGACCGATAGTGGTGAGAAGCTCGGTATCGGCGGCAGCGCGGCGCTGGCGGCTGCGCTCGCCGCGGTCATCCGCACACTGAGCGGCTGCGAGGTGCCGGCATTCGATCTTGCGCTCGCTGCGCATCGAGAGCTGCAGCACGGTGCCGGGAGCGGCATCGACGTCGCCTGCAGCATCCATGGCGGCTTGCTCGAATACTGCATGGGACGAGGACGGACGGCGGCATTGCGTTGGCCGGTCGGGCTCAGTTTCGCCGTGTTTTTCAGCGGCAGGAGCGCCGATACGGCAGCGAAGCTGCAGAAGCTGACCGCGGCCGATAGGACGGGATCCTCGAGTCGACTGGCGGCAGCGGCAGAGCGCGCGGCCGCTGCCTGGCGGTCCGCTTCGGTGCCGGAGATTCTCACGGAAACGCGCGGCTACGTCGACGCGCTACAGCGCTTCAGCGTCGACCGCAGACTCGGCGTTTTCGAGGCGGGCCATGACGTGCTGGTGCGCGCTGCGGACGAGGCCGCGGTCGTGTACAAACCCTGCGGCGCCGGAGGCGGCGATATCGGGATCGCGTTGTCCGATAATACCCGGCAGCTCGCCGAATTTGCCGAACGTGCCGCCGTTGCCCGGTTTCGGCCGCAGCGATTGGCGCTGGATCCGGCCGGCGTCAAGCTGCAGCGTAACGGCGGCGACTGGAAGTCGACACGGGAACCCGATTGAGTAACTCACGCATATCCGGCCTGTACCGGAAGACGATCAGCGAACGAATCGATGAGCTCGAGCGCCGCGGATTTCTGTCGTCAGCGGACGGGAACGCACTGCGCGGCGGGGAACTCGTGCTGCTTCCGGAGGAGGCCGACAAAATCATCGAAAATGTCATCGGCGTGTTTGGCCTGCCACTGGCGATCGCTCCGAATTTCCGGGTCAACGGCCGCGATTACCTGGTGCCCATGGTGGTCGAGGAGCCGTCAATTGTAGCCGCGGTCAGTGACGCGGCTCGCCTGGCGCGGCTCGGCGAGGGCTACACAGCTGAATGTGGTGAGTCGCTCCTCGCCGGGCAGATACACCTGACGGCGTTGCCGGACATTGATCGCGCAGTCGCTGCAGTCGAGCGGGCGAGGGCAGAGATCATCGAGCTTGCCGACGGCGTCCATCCGCGGCTCAGGCAGCGCGGCGGCGGCGCCCGGGATCTGGAAATTCGAAGGCTTACGCTTGCCGGCGGCGACGCGGCGATCGCGGTGCATATTCTCGTCGACACGGGCGACGCAATGGGCGCCAACCTCGTTAATACGATCTGCGAACGCGTGGCACCGCGGCTCGCGGAAGTCACGGGTGGGGAAATCGCGCTGCGAATATTGAGCAACCTGACCGACAGGTCGCTGGTCAGAGCCAGAGTAAGCTATGAAACCGCCCGGCTTGAAACCCAAGTGCTCGATGGCAGGGCCGTACGGGACGGGATCATCCGCGCAAGCGAGATCGCCGTCGCCGATCCGTACCGTGCCGCGACCCACAACAAAGGCATCATGAACGGTATCGATGCGCTCGCCATCGCAACCGGTAACGACTGGCGCGCGATCGAGGCAGCAGCGCACGCCCATGCGGGTATGAAAGACGGCTACCTGCCGATGACGCGATGGTTTGCCGACGAGCAAGGCGCTCTCATAGGCGAGATCGAAGTGCCGCTGAAGCCGGGTATCGTCGGCGGCACCGTCGGGGCGAATCCGGGTGCCATGCTCGGGCTCAGGATCGCCGGTATTCAATCGGCGCGAGAGCTTGCCGAACTCATGGGGGCCGTCGGACTCGCCCAAAATTTCGCTGCGATTCGCGCACTTGCCACGACCGGCATACAGCAGGGTCACATGCGGCTGCATGCCCGCAGCGTGGCGTCAAGTGCGAAAATCCCGGAACAGCTGTTCGATCAGGTCGTCGATGCGCTGGTCGCAGAGGGTGACATCAAGGTCTGGCGGGCGCGCGAAATTCTGGCGGATCTGCAGCCGGCAGGTGCGACAGAGTCCGCGCCGGCCGGTGTTGCGGCAGGCAAAGTCATACTCCTCGGCGAGCATGCGGCCGTCTATGGCCGCCATGCACTTGCAGTGCCGATTGTTGGGGCGGTGCGGGCGCACATCGACACGCGCGACGGACCGTTGCTTCTGACGATTCCGGAATGGCGCGAATCCCATACAGTCAGCGACCATGGGCGCGATCGGGTTGGCGAGGCAGTGCGGCTGATTTGCAAGCGGCTCGACATTGCGGCGAGTGGCGTCGTAATCGAGCTGCGCACATCGCTACCACGGGGAATGGGTCTCGGCTCCTCCGCAGCGCTCGCTGTTGCAATTATTCGTGCCTTCAATTCGCACCTGAAGCTCGGGCTTGACGACAGCGCAGTGAATGCGTTGGCATTCGAGTGTGAGAAGCTTGCGCACGGCACGCCGTCCGGCATCGACAACGCAGTCGCCACCTACGCAAAACCCGTGTTGTTTCGCAACAGTGGGTCGCTCGGCATAGAGACCCTGAACCTTACCGAAGCGCCCCCGCTCGTAATAGCCTGCAGCCGGCATTCCGGGCTTACGCACGAAATGGTTCGTGACGTTCGGCAGCGACGCTCGCGTCAGGCAAAGCGCTACGACGCGCTGTTTGACGAGATCGATGCGATGAGCAGGGCGGGCGCCACAGCTTTGGAGCGGCGCGATTACGCCGGGCTCGGAGACCTGATGAACCTGTGTCACGGCCTGCTGAATGCGATCCTCGTATCGACACCCGAACTCGAGGCAATGGTCAGTATCGCGAGAAAAAACGGTGCCGTTGGCGCCAAATTGACCGGTGCCGGCGGCGGCGGCTCCGTTGTCGCGCTGTGCCCGGACACCGTCGCCGATGTGCGGGAGGCGTTCGCCGCGATGGGATATCAAACGCTGACGCTCGAGGTTCAGGATGGCAGCTGAGTCGAATCGAATCGTCTCCTCCGAGACGGAGGAACTCATACTCGTCGACAACGCCGACTCCGTGCAGGGTTACTTGTCCAAAGCCGCCTGCCATGACGACGGCGGTATCCTGCACCGCGCATTCTCGTTGTTCCTGTTCAATGAGCGCGGGCAGCTATTGCTGCAGCAACGGAGTCCGTCGAAACGACTGTGGCCGGGCTTCTGGTCGAACAGCTGCTGCAGCCACCCGCGCCGGGGAGAATCGATGACGGTTGCAACGCAGCGTCGGCTGCGCGACGAACTGAATCTCGACGCTGCGCTGGAGTTTGTTTACAAGTTTCAGTACCAGGCGTCGTTCGACGATCGCGGTTCGGAGCACGAGCTCTGTCACGTATTTCTAGGACGGATTACAGGCCGCGTACGCGCGAACGCAGAGGAGATTGCGGCAATACGATTTCTCTCGGCTGACGAGCTCGATGCCGAGTTCGAGCGGTTGCCCGGACAGTTCACGCCGTGGTTCCGGATGGAATGGCAAACGCTTCGCGGGGAGTACGCCGACAGGGTCGAGGAATACCTGGGCCCCTCCTGAGGGGTGCCGCCGAACGACGTCAGCTGACGTACCGGTAATACTCGATACCGAGGTCGCTGAAGTGTCGTTCGTCGCTGTGGCCGACGCGCTCGATTACGAATTCGTTTTTCGCGACGTAGTCGAGCCCGCTTACGTGATAGCCGTCATGCAGCGCCTCGTACTGCGCACGGTCCAGGTCTAACGCAAAACGCATGTCTTCGCCGAAGCCTATGGCAGCGGTGGCTTGCTGCCAGTCGTCGGCGACATAAAACGGAATGACTTCGGCGGCGTCGCCGCTGCCGTAGCCCAGCGTCAGAATTTCCTCGCCCCGGGCGAATCGCCGTTCGTCGAGCGCCTGTTCGAATCCCGCGGCCAGCCAGGCGGGTAGCGCCGCCGTGTACAGATTGCCGAGGTCGAGCATTGTATCGCTGCCCAGCGCAAGCTTGTCCAGAATCTCGCGCCGGTAGCGCCGGCTCGCACGAAATACCCGGTGCACCGCCATCGTCAGCGGATATGCTTCGTAATGCAGCCGTTCCGGTTCGGCAAGCAGCGCGACTTGGGGCTTGCTCAGCATCTCGTTTCGGAGCGCATCCGGGTCGACGCCCGCGTCGTAGCAGTACGACGCGAGTTCGGCACGGTCACCGGCGTCACCCTGGCCCAGTGCAAACAGGTACGACACCGCCCAGCCGGTTTCCGGCATGCGCCGGTACGGGCGATGCATGAAGACGGTGTTTATCGAGCGCATGTACTCCGCGGCATTCAGGCGACGTTTTTCGTACATGTCATTGAGAGCGTGGAGCGTTTCATCGATGTAACAGGTCGTCGAATACTTCCCGTTGAAGACCGGAAAGTCCTGCACCTGATGGGTTTCGCTGCGATCCTGGCCGCAAAATCTGAGCATCGGCTTGCGAAAATCCATGATTCGGTAGTCGGATGCGGAGCCCGAACCCGGCAGATCCACGACAACGAGGCGGGGTTCCTCCTCGAGCAGCATCGCCACCGCGCCCGCACCCTGCGTGGGCTCTCCGCTTGAGCCGCGGGCGTATTCCGCAATATCCGCGCAAACGACGATAGCCTGGCTGCCGGCGCCGTCAAGCGCCAGGTGCCGGATGGCGCCCTTCATACCGTATACGCCTCCGAGGCAGGCATGCTTGAACTCCGGTACTTCACAGCTGCGGGCTATCGTGGGCTTGCCGCGCTCCGCCAGCACACGGTCGACCATGCCCTTGACGATGATTGCGCCGGCAGAATTGTCGGTACTCGATTCAGTGCCGAGGCCGAGAAACTTGATCCGCAGCGGATCCAGATCATAACGGTCGATGAGGCGAATCACCGCGGTGGCGGCCATCGTATACACGCTCTGGTCAGGCCCGCGGACGCGAAAACTTCGCCCGACGACCTCCCGGATTTTCGGCCACTGGTTGCCGGTCCATCCGCACCAATCCTCGAGCCAGACGCGGTACGGGGGTACGTAGGCAGCGAGGCCGCTGATACCGATGCGTGGATGAGGGTGCTTATTTGTCATCGTAGGGACCGAAGCCGGACACGGAATTTTAGAGGCCCGGGCCTTGGCGCTCAACCACTTATTCGACCGTAATCGTGATACCCGGCGACTTGACCGGTGGATCGTGCGGTATGTGAAGGTGGTCGCCCAGCAGCAGGCTAAGGGTGTGCTGCCCCGGTGCCAGCGTGAGCTCCGTGGACGTGCTGCCGTCGCCGAAGTGAATGTGATTGTCGTCGGCAGGAATCGGTCGGGACAGGTCCGGCAGTCCGGTATCGACGAGAAGATGATGATGGCCGGTATTCGGCCGTACGGTGCCGGCAGGAACAACATCCATGCCCTCGATACCGAACTCGACCTTGACCGGATTCGACACGACCGCGCCGTCCTCCGGCGTGATGAAAAATACGCGCGCATCCGCCGGGGCCGGAGTGCGGGGCAGACCCGTCGTTTCCGGCGGCGCTTGGGATGCATCCGTTTCACCGGTGGATGCGCTTGCGGCCGGCTCTTCCCGGCCGCAGCTCACGATAAGGACCGCTGCGACAACGGCGCCCGCGATCCAGCCGGTCGACGTCTTGTAGAAAGCGGGCAACGAGTTTTTCATGGTAAACCTCCGATCAGTGACCGAATGATAGGCTTTTATCGTGCGTTACTCACGCAGATCCGCGGGCGAAAGATGTCGCTCAAATGGAGAATGCGGCAACCGCGAGTGACCCCAGCATGGTCAGCTGCAGGCCAGCGAGGTAGGCGACCGTGAGCGTAACGTATTTGATGCCCGTAATGAGCCGGCCTTGGCGGTAGACACGCCGCATTGCGACGAACAGGTAAACCGGAATGTACACCACACCCGCCACGATCAGGAGCGTCGTGATCGAACCCGGCAGCGCGACAAGGGCGGCGCCGCGCGCGAACAGTACCTCGAGCGTAAGGATCAGGAAGAAAAATGCGTGCACGTGAACGAAAAACAGCAGGTGCTCAACATAATACCGTCGCGACAATGGATACAGTAGCCGAAGCACGAACGCCATAATCGGCAGAAGTACGATTAACGCTGCCGGAATCGTTTCCAAAAGGTTGTTGATCAATGCGCGGCCGCTGTCGACGAGCACCCGCTCGCAGATCTGCTGCAGGCGCTCCGGTGTGAGGCGGCGGGCCAGCCAGCCCGACAGATTCACCTGACGCATGGACTCGATATCGCAGCGCGCATCGATGTTCAAGGTGCCGCCGGGTTCTTCCGCTGACCCGCTGGTTTCGATCGAAGCGGCAGCCGAACGGGACTCGGGAATCAGAATGCCCTCGTCGGCAAGATCGCGCAGGATCTGTCGACGCCGTTCCCGCGTCTCCGCGGCCTTCTCAGATTGCGCTGTCTCCTGATCGGGCTCGAAAAACAGTTCGAACTTTTCGCGCGGATCGAAGAATGCGACGATGAAAAACAGTAGGCTTAGGACGAGATAGGTTCTGAATGGCGGCATGTAGCGCGCCTGTCGTCCACGCAGGTAATCGCGCGTTAACAGACCCGGCCGAAACAGCAGTGTCAGCAGTGTTCGCCAGAGGCGCGAATCGACGTCGAACAGATCATCGAATGCCTCGCGGAGCAGTTCCCAGAGACTGATCATGCGGCTGCGCGCGCGCTGGCCGCATTCGCCGCAGTACTGCCCGCGCAATCGGGCGCCGCAGTTCGGGCAGTTTGCAGCGGTCCGCGCCGCGGGCAGCAGAGACTCGGCGAGCAAAAGGCGTGCCTCGAGGCTCACCCGGTCGCCGAAACGCTCCCGCAGCGAGGCTTCGAATCCTGCCGCCGGGTCATTGATGAATGCGTCGATATCGGCGTCGCTGCCCGTCAGGCGAAAATGACACACGAGCTCTGCCCTGTCTGCCCCGTTACTTGCGAGCCTGAGCACGCGAGCGTGCACAAGACAGGGCAATTCGTCGAGCGAAGCGGCGTGACTCTCGAGCCAGCCCGCGACCTCGTCGACGGCGTCCGGATCTACAGTACAGAGAACTTCATAGACCGGGTCGCCGTCCTGTGTCATCAGCCCGCGTCAGCTGGTTGCGGCCTTCGCATTGGACGACGATTTGGATCGTGCCGCCGTCTTGCGTTTTTTCTTTTTCTTTTTCTTGTTCTTCGTCGTGGCCGGTTTGCCGGCGGCGGCTTCGTTGGCAGAGGAACCCCGCCTCAGGGCATCCGGCGCGAAGTCGTCCACGGCGAGCAATCGGGACACTTTATCGTGGTAGTCGGTCAATTCGCGCGCCTCGTCCTCGTTAATAACGCCTGCCCGCTTCGCCTCGGGAATCTGGTCGCCGAGATAGTCGGAATGGATGAGGCCCTCTTTTCTGGCTTGCCGCAGCCGGCTTTCGACGGGCGCCAGCCGGTGTGCGAACTCCAGCGCTTCCTGCAATAGTCCGAGCGGATTGCCGGGTTCGAGCGCCTTGTAGGCCTGGGCGCTGAGCCGTTCGCGCGCCTCGCCCGGCGTCGTTACGAGGTCGACGATATTGTTGCCGATCTCATCGGAGGGCGCGGAATAGGTACGGCCGCGCGGAAACAGGAACAATCTCAGGAGCGCGGCGACCCAGCGATTCGGGAAATTTCGCAAAAACGCGTGCAAAGCCTCCTGGGCCTGGTACATCAGCGTGCGCACCGACCACTCGACGAGCGGCAAATCCGTCGCACGCCGCCCCTGGTTCTCGAAATGCTTGAGCACCGTCGATGCCAGATAAATGGAGCTCAAGACGTCGCCGAGTCGTGCCGACAGCAGTTCCCGTTTCTTGAGATCGCCGCCGAGCGTGAGCATCGCAAAATCCGATGCCAGTGCAAACGCCGCGCTGTAGCGGTTGATGTTCTGGTAATACCGGCGCGTGGGCGTATTCAGCGGTACGCGACTGAACTTCGCGTGCGTTAGTGCGAGGAAGAATGATCGCGCCAGGTTGCTGATTGCGTAACCGATGTGGCCGAAGAGGGCGTTGTCGAACTCGATGAGTCCGCGATCGGTATCTTCGTCGGTGGCCGCGTGGAGCTCCCGCAGCACGAACGGATGGCAGCGAATCGCACCCTGACCATAGATGATGAGGCTGCGAGTCAGAATATTGGCGCCCTCGACCGTAATCGCTATCGGGGTCGCCATGTAGCCGCGACCCAGATAGTTATTCGGCCCCATCATGATGCCCTTGCCGCCGTGCACGTCCATGGCGTCGTTCGCGACCTTGCGGCCGAGCTCGGTGCAGTGGTACTTGAGGATCGCCGACGGCACGGCGGGTTTCTCGCCCTGGTCGATCGCGCCTGCCGTGACCGACACGGCCGCGTTCATGATGTACGTATAGCCGGCAATTCGGCTTAGTGCCTCGCCGACGCCCTCGAATCTGGCGATCGGCAGGTTGAACTGCCGGCGAATCGCGCAGTAGGCACCGCTTGCGTAGCTCGCGGCCTGACCCCCGCCCGCGGCCGTCGATGGCAGCGTGATCGCGCGCCCGACGGACAGCAGTTCGACGAGCATCTTCCAGCCCTTGCCCGCCATCTCCGGGCCCCCAATGATGTAATCGAGCGGCACAAACACGTCTTTGCCGGACGTCGGCCCGTTCTGAAACGCGATATCGAGCGGGTAATGACGGCGCCCGACCTCGACACCCGGCGTATCGGTCGGAATCAGGGCGGCCGTGATTCCGTATTCGTCGTTATCACCAATGAGGTGATCGGGGTCGTACAGTTTGAACGCCAGCCCGAGTACCGTTGCGACCGGCGCGAGCGTGATATAGCGCTTATCCCAATTCAGGCGGATGCCGATGATTTCCTCGCCCTGCCACTCACCCTTGCATACGACGCCGCTGTCGATCAGCGACGCAGCATCTGAGCCGGCCTGCGGTGACGTCAGTGCAAAACAGGGAATCTCGGTGCCGGCGGCAAGCCCGGGCAGGTAGCGGTTCTTCTGATCTTCGGTCCCGTAGTAAAGCAGGAGTTCGGCGGGCCCGAGTGAATTCGGCACGCCAATTGTTGACGACGCGGTCGTGCTGCGGCCGGCGAGTTTCATGATGACCAGGGCGTTCGCATAGGCGGAGAACTCCAGGCCGCCGTACTGCTTCGGAATGATCATCGCAAAAAATCGCTTTTCGATGATGAAATCCCAAACCGACTTGGGCATGTCTACAAGCTCGTGAGATATCTCCCAATCGTCGAGCATCTTGCAGAGCTCTTCGCAGGGGCCGTCGAGGAACGCCTGCTCTTCCTCGGAGAGTTTCGGCGCCGGAAACGCCATGAGCCGGTCCCAGTCGGGCATGCCGGAGAACAGCTCGCCGTCCCACCAAACGTTGCCGGCTTCCAGCGCCTCCCGCTCGGTATCCGACATCGATGGGATCATCTTGCGATACACGTCGAGAAGTGGGCGGGTGATTTTTTCCCGCCGCACTTCGACGAAGTTCGGCACCACCATGGCGCTGAAAGCGAGCCACAAGAGCAGCAGCCACCACCAGCTACCGTCCCCGAACAGCGTGTACACGAACAGAGCGGCGCCGGCCGCGATCGTGGACGTGCGCAGGTCCACGCGGTTGTAGGCGAGGTAAATGCCGCCGCCGACAAACAGCAGCAGCCAGAAGAGACTTCCGATCAGACTGAACAAGGCGTATTCCTCAATTTAAATGCCTGCCAAGGCCGGCGACCGCGTGACGCGGCGAATCCATTAAGCGCGTTACAGCAATTCCTCGATGGCGGCACGTTCCTCGCGCAGCTCCGTTTCTGTGTGATTCAACCGCTCACGACTGAAATCGTCGATGGGAAGACCCTGTACGATTTCGTAGCGACCGCCGTGACAGCGTACCGGATACGAGAACATTACGCCGGGCTCGACACCGTAACTGCCGTCTGCGGGAATTGCCATGCTGACCCAGTCATCGTCCGGA
>JBFHXQ010000050.1:0-12241 GCA_041598895.1 Woeseiaceae bacterium
GATCCACAATCGAGGGCTACGACTGCGCCGGACTCAACAGTGTGAGCTACGGTCTCATTTGTCAGCAGCTCGAGCGGGGTGACAGCGGTATTCGAAGCTTCGTCTCCGTGCAGTCGAGTCTCGTGATGTACCCGATAGTCACCTACGGCAGCAATGCGCAGAAGGATCGCTGGCTTCCCGCCATGGCTTCCGGCGACGCAATTGGCTGCTTCGGACTCACGGAGCCACAGGGAGGTTCGGATCCGGGGAACATGAAAACGCACGCCAGACGCGACGGCAGCGACTGGGTATTGAACGGCGCGAAGATGTGGATCACGAACGGCAGTATCGCCGACGTCGCGCTCGTGTGGGCGACGACCGACGAGGGCGTCAAGGGATTTCTGATCGAGACAGGCACACCGGGATTCACCGCGCAGGAGATCAAGAACAAGTTCTCGCTGCGCGCATCCGTGACTGCCGCCCTGTTTCTGGATAACGTCCGGGTACCCGATGACAACGTTTTACCGGGCGTTACCGGCCTGAAGGGTCCACTGAGCTGCCTGACGCAGGCCCGCTACGGTATCACCTGGGGCGTCATTGGCGCCGCACAGGCCTGTTTCGACGAAGCCTTGCGCTACGCCAGCGACCGCGTCCTTTTCGGACGTCCGCTGACACACAACCAGGCCATTCAGATTCGACTCGCGGACATGAGCCGGCGCATTACATCCGCCCAGCTACTTTCGCTGCGGCTCGGGCGCATCAAGGATGAGGGGCGACTCAGCCCGACGCAGGTTTCGCTGGCAAAATGGAACAATTGCCGCGCTGCGATCGACATAGCGCGCGATGCCCGGGACATTCTCGGTGGCAGCGGCATCAGCGCCGAATACGTACCCGTCCGGCATATGCTCAATCTCGAAAGTGTGATTACCTACGAGGGCACCGAGACGGTTCATCAGCTGATCGTCGGCAAGGAACTCACCGGTGTAAACGCATTTGCATGATTCGCGACTGACCGGATCGCAACTGCCTGATAATCGCGACGTGTGGCGCATCGCCGCGCCGATGATACTGTCGAACATCTCCGTGCCCCTGCTCGGCATGGTCGACACGGGCGTCGTCGGCCATCTCGAAAGCCCGGTGTACCTGGGCGCCGTTGCAATCGGTAGCACGATCTTCGGCTTCCTGTATACCGGCATGAATTTCCTGCGCATGGGAACGACCGGTATAGCTGCACAACGATTTGGTGCAAGGGATTACGATGGCCTGCGTGTAGCGCTTGGCCAGGCGCTGATTGCAGCAATCGTGATCTCGTTGGCCCTGATCGCGATGCAGGCACCGATCGGCGCGTTCTCCGTCGCTCTCGTCGGTGGCGATCCCGAAGTGCAGCGTTTCGCCGCTGACTATTTCTCGATTCGTATCTGGAGTGCGCCCGGCACACTCGCGAATTTCGCGCTGATTGGCTGGTTTATCGGCATACAGAACGCCCGGATTCCCCTGATTATTTTCCTGACCATCAACACGGCGAACATCGTGCTCGATCTCGTGTTCGTGGTGCTCCTCGGCATGACAGTCGATGGCGTCGCGCTGGCATCCGTGATCGCGGAATATCTCGGGCTCGCCGTTGGTCTCGCGGCGGCGCGCTCGGCGTTGCTGGCCCATCCCGGGCGATGGATCTACGGCAAGTTCACACAGCTTCGGGAGTATGTCGCGTTCTTTGCGGTAAATACGCGGCTTATCGTGCGCACGATGGCGCTGATGTTTGCATTTGCGTTCGTCACGGCACAGGGTGCCCGGCTCGGCGGCGTCGTTCTCGCCGCAAATGCGGTTCTCATGAACCTGCAGAATCTCGCCGCATTCGGGCTCGACGGTTTCGCACATGCGGCCGAAGCCCTGGTCGGCAAAGCCATCGGCGAAAAGCGTCGTGATGCTCTGGAGCGTTCGAATCGGCTCGCGCTCCGCTGGTCGCTGATCCTTGCCGCCGGCATTTGCCTTACGTACGTGGTGCTGGGACCGTTACTGATCCGGGTGCTGACCGATTTGCCGGATGTGAGGGCGGCGGCGATGCGTTTTCTCCCCTGGCTGATCGTCTCTCCGCTTGTTTCGGTCTGGTCATTTCATTATGACGGCGTATTCGTTGGCGCGACCCGTGCTCGGGAGATGCGCGACATCATGCTGATGTCGTTGGCGATTTTTCTCCTGGCGTGGTTCCTGCTGCAGAGCTTGGGAAATCACGGCCTGTGGCTCGCCTTCATTATTTTCATGGCAAGCCGGGGGATCGGAATGCACGCAACGTACAGGCGCAAGGTGCTCCCGGCTGTCGCCTGAGTGTCACAGCCTGTGCTTCAATGAAGAAGCCGCGCTCCTCTACGCATTCGATCGGACGAACCTATGCATAAGACGTTGATGACAGTGATATTGATCCTGTGCCCCGTGATTTTCCCCTCAGCGGAGGAGCTCGGTGCAGACGCATTCAAGGCGCGTCGCGCCGCGCTGATGAAAGATATGCAAGGTGTTGTTGCCATACTGTACTGGACTGCCGGCAGTTCGGGCTCAGCGTTGCGTTTCGGAATTTAAATAACGCTCCAGCGCCTCCGGCTCACTTCGGGTGACGGTATCTTCCATCATCTCGAGTGCGAGCAGAGCCCGACGATAGAGGATGAAATCCTGCTCTGCCGGGGACAGCGTCCGGCCGAGCCTCTTCTCGGCGATATCCACGATCCGCTGTTGCCAGTCCGTTACGAGTTTGTCATCGTGCATCTTACTCAACGCCAGTCGCGTGCCCGCGACACCGCTACTTGAATAAGAAGATGATACTGCGCTATGCCCGATAAGCCCGCAAACCGTAACAGCAAGCGCATCGCCACCGCGATCATCCGGAACGTGGAGCCGGCAACGAAATCACCGGCTTCGGTAGCACGACATTTTAGAAATCTGTTCACATCCGGTCATCGTCTGCGTGTCGACGGACAGGCTCGTAATGTTCCGGAGTCGCTGTTGCAGATCGGTTATACGCCAAAATATGAAATCGAGCTTTTCGGTGTCCGTTTCTTCGCGTGCAATCCGCGTAATGCGCACGGACTCAAAGTCCTGCCCGCCTATGTCCTGCCACATCGCCCCGCTTCGGGTAAACCGCCGATCCACGCGCGGGTCTTTTACAAGGACTCATCGCTCGTCTGGCGGGCCGGGTCCCACTATATATGCACACGCGAGGACCAGTGGATCGGCAAAGGTGCCGTGAAGTGGATGGACAAGCGAGGTCGACAAGGCTGGTTCAGCGCCGAGGAGACGACGAACCTGCCGTTCGAAATGCAGCAGGCGCTCGACGACGTCAGCCGCCGCGGCCCGCGTTCCCGAGGCGACCAGCGAATTCTTGGCCTGATGCTGCGCAATGCGCCGGCCAGTCGCGTCAGACCCTACCAGGACTTCGAGCGACCGCGCAGCCGTGACATGCAGGCAGCGGCTAATCGCATCAACAACAATCGCCCGATTGCCTGGTTCACGGATGACAACGATCCTGCCTCTTTGCGCATTAAAAAAGGTTTCGAGCCCGATTTTGACGCGGTCATCGATGCGTATGAATCGCGCAGCAGCATGTACGGCGGCAAGCTCAGAAAAATTCGCATCGCATCGCGGAATCGACAGATTCAGTATTTTTTCGTTGCCGGCCCGAACCACGTCTGGCTCGTGCACCCGCAGGCGTTCACGACGAAACTATCGAGCTATGGCGTCCGCACCGTCGACGTCGTCGCCGATGAAGACATTGCCATTCCTGGATACGAGTTTTTCGATAATGACGGCAGCGGGGACATTGACGATCAGATACCCGAAGGCTATGCCGGGCCTGTTTGTCCGGCAGATCCCGACCGCGCAGACGCATCGCCGTGGAACGACCGCTTGCCCATCATTGCCGCCTTTCGCGAGGCGGGTCTCGCGCGAGTTGACTGAGCCATGTCTTGTCCGGCATGACGCCGTCGCATCGACTTTAACGAATCAACAAAGCCCGAACCTGTCGCGGCGACGACGAATCAGACGACGATGCGGAACATCGCAGCCACGCCGCCGTTTGTGTGTTCCAGCGCGACGGTCTGCAAGGCGGATCTGTCCGGGAATCTCGACGCGCCGCGGGCGCCACCGAATTCCCGAAAATACACCTGGCTTGTCAGCAAGTGTTGTCTCTCGCGCCAGACCTTGTAATGAATATGCGGCGGGCGGCGACCATAACCTGCCGGCACATAGGTTCGGAATTCGAACGCCCCGTTGTTTCTCGTGACGGATTCCCCCCAATAGAGGAAATCGTCCCAACGCTCGCCGGGGCTCGTATCCCGTGGGTGCTGGTAACGGCCGAGACGGTCCGTCTGCCAGATGCCGACGAGCGCGCCGGGGAGCGGATCGCCGTGCACGTTGACGACGACGCCGCTGAACTCGAGTACCTCGTCCCTCGGCTCCCCAAGAATCAGATCGCTGACGCGGTTGCGGGGACCGACCGGATAAAACGGGCCCTCGAAATCGGGGGGTGTCTTTGGCAGCATTTCGGTACTCGCCAGCAGGCGAGCCGCAGGCACTGCCGCGATACCCGCCGCCAGCGTTCGCTTGATGAATATACGCCGATGCATGCGCTGGTCCTCCAATCGGAATCGCGTCGCCGCTGCTGCATGATACGCCGGTTGCTCCGCGCAGCGTGGCGCACGCCAAGGCAAAACTGCGACGAGCAATTGTCTCACTCATCAATTTCCCCCGGAATACGACATCCTGCACAAGTTTAGCCTGCCTGCGCAGTGGATTCTGCCGCCCGTGAGCTACACTCCTGGAATCCGCATTGACAGAATTCTGGTTGAGGTACCGATATGTCGCATTCTCATCCCCCGACCGCCATCGCCCTCAGCGTCGATGCGAAAGTCGGCACGAGTTATCCACAACCCTTTCGCAGCGAAGTCTTATCGCGAAGTAAACGAGTGCTTGGCGATTTGTTCGCATTGACGAAATTCGGCGTCAATCTGGTCGAATTGCCGCCAGGGTCGTGGTCGTCACAGCGGCATTGGCATACCCACGAAGACGAGTTCATCTACGTCCTCGATGGAGAAATCACGCTGGAAACCGATGCCGGATTGCAGGTCCTGACCGCGGGCATGGTCGCCGGGTTTCCGGGCGGCGAGCCGAACGGCCATCATTTGATCAACAACGGTGATGCGCCCGCACGATATCTCGAAATTGGGGATCGCGACGCGGACGATGAAGTGTTCTACCCGGATATCGATCTGCAGCTCACTGCAGACGGCGAAGGCGGCCGCGTGTTTACTCGCCGGGATGGCACGCCGTATACCTCATGATGGTTGCGAAACAAGATCCGGAGCATCCGCGAAGATAACCCACGATCATTCCGCCTGGGATCGGGCCCGGGTCTATCGATTCAACGCGATTCCCTCGACGCGGAGGCAGGCCCGAACCTCCGCCGGGCCCTGAACGCGGACTGCCGGGATGCCGAACCGCTCTGCTACCTCGACGTTTTTCGCGGAGTCATCGAGATACAGTATTTGCGACGGCGACAGCGACACGAGTTCGAGAACGCGCTCGAAAATCACGTCGTCGGGCTTGCAGCAGCCGAGCTCATAGGACAAGAACACGTGCTTGAATACGTCTGCGAGATTCGCCTCACTCTGGATCATCGACCAGTGGAGTTCGTTCGTGTTCGACAGCAGTGCAATATCGCGCTGTCGCGCCACGACTTCGAGGATGTCCAACATTCCCGGATACAGGCCGAGTTGCCAGTCCATGAATCGCCTCCGGAATTGTTCCGGCGGGTCCGGCACGTTCAGCGTCGCGGCAAGAATTTCCAGGAACTTCTCGGTATCCAGAGCTCCGGATTCGAAAGACCGGACTTCAGGCAATGACAACCAGAGCGACCAGAACTGCTCGTTCGTGATGTCGAGGCCCATTTGAGTTGCCGGCTTTCCCAGGTCCGAGAGTACGCCGCCGAGATCGAAAAGCACCAGTCGACTATCCATTAATCGCGCCTCGGATTCGTACGTTCGTCGCGTAGCCGTTACGCGGTGCGCGCCGTTCTGCGACCTTGCACCGAGTCATGATCCGGATGCAGGACTTGCCGGCAGTGCCGCTGCACACTGATGCCGTACGGTGTGCTTCGCCCATTCATACGCGACGATTCCGGACACGATGTTGGCTACGGCATATGCAGCGAAAATGCCCCGATAGTCGAACAACTGCAGCGCGAGAAAGGCGAGCGGCACGTACAGAACCACCATGCGTCCGACGCTGATGAAGACTGCGGGAATTGGATTGCCAAGTCCGTTGAAAGCTGCATTCATGACCATAACCATGCCGTAGGAGCCATAGCTGATGGGGACGATCCACAGGAACATTGTCGTCACACGCGTCACGCTATCGCTATCGCTGAACAGCGTCGGCAAGAAGTTCGCAAGGCCCGCAAGAACTGCGGCAATAGCGAGACCGCTGCCGAGACAGAACAAGGCACACATGCGCAGTGCACGCAGGATACGTTCTTCCTTGTGCGCGGAAAAATTCTGACCGACGAACGGCCCGATGATCGAGGACATCGCATAATACATCACGAGCATAAGCGACTCGATCCGGCTCGCGACGCCGAAACCGGCGACTGCGTCCGGTCCGAAGCGCGCGATCATCGCCGTGATCACAGCGACGCCGATCGGCACGATGGCGTTGGTTCCCGCCGCGGGAATACCGACATGAAGGATGTCGCGCCACGACTTGCGAACCTCGCTGGGATCGGGTTTGTTGAAGCTCACCATGTCCAGGCGATGCCGCATCAGCCACAGCGTGAGCATGCAAACGCTGCCTCTTGCCAGCAGCGCAGCGGTTGCGGCACCGTCGAGCCCCATCGCAGGAACGGGCCCGACGCCGAAAATCAGTATCGGATCGAGAAGAATATTCAGTATCGCCATGCCGACCATCAGGGATCCCGGAAGTCGCGTATCACCGGTCGCCCGCATACTGCTCATGCCCACCATGCCAACGACGATGAACGGCACCCCCGCGTACAGGATCGTCATGAAGCTGCGGATCATTGGAATCATGTCGTCCGGTGCACCCAACGTCCGGAATAGCGGATCGATCGTCAGGATGCCGACCGCGGCAACGCCGGACGTGATCAGGAAGGACAACAGCAGGCTATCGGTCGTCAGGCGGCGAGCCCTGCGATGGTCATCTGCGCCGATTGCACGAGCGACGACGGAAGACGTGCCGGCACCCAGCCCGATCGCCACGCTGGTCACGATCATGAGAATCGGAAATCCGAAGCCGAACGCCGCGAGTTCCCGATCACCTACCTGTCCGAGAAACCAGGTGTCGATCAAGCCCTGCGCCATCATCGTCGTGATGCCAAATAAAACGGGCAGGGTCATGTTGACCAGATGTCTGCCCACCGAACCCTGGGTGAGCCTGGCTTTTCCTGGTTCCATCGTCATCCGAAATAGCAGGCGCGGAACTGCGCGGCGCGGACTTAAGCCTATCTCTGTTTCCCTGTGAGAGGGACTTCAAGGCTGCCTGTAACTATGGCCCAGCAGCGATGCGCGTGCAATCGCTGTGTCGGCACAATGCGCTATCATCCGAAAACGCCGGCTCAGCGGAGCCATAATGAAATACAGGAAGGAAGTCACGATCGATGCCGATATTCAGACGGTTTGGAATGCGTTCGATTGTGCCGAGAATCTGTCCAGGTGGCAGCCGACGCTGCGGTCCTTTACGCGGAAGTCCGGCACGCCCGGACAACCGGGCGCCGTTTCGGAAGTCGTCTACGAAGAAAATAGCCGCACAATTACGATGATCGAGACGGTAACCGAACGGCGCGAACCGCATTTCATGGCCGGTACCTATACGTCAAAGTACGGCACGGCACTCATCGTCAATCACTTCGAAATGGTGGGCGACGACCGCACACGCTGGGTCAGCTACACGAACCATGTGTTCCGGGGCATCATGAAAATCATGGCCATTTTCGTGCAGAAGTCGATCCGTGAGCGCGTGGAAAACGACATGCAGCGATTCAAATTAATGGTCGAGAGTCAGGTCGCGAGCACGCACCCATGACCTGGAAGAAGCTCGGCTCACGCGTCGTCTATGACAATCCCTGGATTCGCGTTCTGGAAGATCACGTCGTGAATCCCGGTGGCGGTGAGAATCACTACGGTCACGTGCATTTCAAGAATCGTGCGGTCGGAATCATTCCAATCGATGACGCACGAAACACCTGGCTCGTCGGGCAACAGCGATACACGCTCGGCGAGTATTCCTGGGAAATCCCCATGGGCGGCGCACCGCTAGACGAGCTTCCGCTCGACGCGGCAAAACGCGAATTGAAAGAAGAAACCGGCCTGAGCGCCGCATGTTGGACCGAGCTGATGACGCTGCACACGAGTAACTCAGTCACCGACGAGGTGGGTATCGTGTTCATTGCCGAGAATCTCACCCCGGGCGAAACGGAATTCGAGGAAACCGAGGACCTCGAAATTCGATGCCTGCCGCTCGATGCGGCGCTGGGCATGGTGCACGACGGAACGATTACCGATGCGATCAGCGTGGCCGGCCTGCTGCGGATTGCGGCGCTGCGTCTGCGCTGAATTACGCTCCCATGGATTTGTGTCACGCTATCAGCTGTCGTGACAGTGCGTGCATGCGAGCAGCGCTACGCAAGAATCCGTACCCGGCGACGCGGCTGCCCTGATCGGAAATAGGGAACGGTTACAATTCCATGACACGCGCGCCTGAGTTGCCCGGCTGCCATCAAACCTAGTTCGTTTTCCTCGCCGTCACGACGTAGCGCAACGGCCCGCCTGGATCGACGGCATCGAATGGATAGCACGTGACGAGCGTCAATAACGATGACTGCGTATCGAGCAGAAGACTTCCGCGGCGCGCATCCACGACATCCGTGTCAATAATCGTATACACGTGCCGCTGCCCGCCGATAGTCTCGATGAACAGCACCTCACCCGCTTGCATATAGCGCAGGAAACTGAAGTGCGTGTCGCGGTGCCCGGCGATGACGCTGTTGCCCTTGCTACCGGGCAGCGCGCTGGCACTCAGGTGTCCCGGGCCGAATGCGAGCGTGCGTCCCGAGCCTCCCGCGAGCACGATGAGATTTACATCGCCGGATTTCGCGGACAGCCGGGCAACCGGCCAGGTGTCGGCCCACGGCCAGGGGACAGCGCGCTGTTCGCCTCCGACGGCGCGAGCCCAGGCGCGCTGCATGAGCTCCTGTGCAAGCCAGGCCTTCGCCGGAATATAGGTGCTATAGCCCAGTTGCCAGAAGCCGAGGCAAAGCAAACAGGCCACGAGTCTGGTCCCCGCCGGACTATCGCGCCAGCGCATCTGCGCTTCGCCGGCCGGGCAACGGCAGCGCTGCGATCAGGATCGCCGCCAACAGGGCAATCAGGCCCGTAAGCCTAAGCAATGCCGCGTTCGTTGCGGTCGAAGGGAACCCGAAGATCGCCGACGTGCTTTGACCGTACGGCATGAGGTTCGGGATCTGCTCGCGTGCCAGCGCATTCCCGGCCGGGCGGGACGGGGTCTTGTCAATCGCAACCAGGCTCGTATGTTTACTGACCAGGTGGTGCGTCAGCGCGGTTTCCACGATTTTTTGCCGCGTCTCTTCAGCGTCTGCACCGCGGCTCTCGTCGTCGAGCAATGCCGCTATACGGCTCCTCGCCCACAGGGCCGCCACGCCAGAATTTTGCACATCCCGCGGCAGCGTCAACTCCCGACTCCACATGCCGGCCAGCGAATCACCGACGATGCGCACCGTTGCGCCTGGCAACAATGCTCCCGACGCACGCGCCTTGACGGTTACGGGCTCACCGCTGTAAAGGTCCGGGACGACGGAGGGGTAACCGTCGATCACGACGGCGCCCGGCCACTGCACCTCTATGTTCGTGACCTGCGGTCGCTCGAGTTTCTCGAACAGCAGATCCATTTTCTCGCCGACTTCGTGGAGTGCGCTGATGATCGTAAAGCTTCCTCGGCCGGCTTCGGCGGCCCCGCGCATGAACCAGCTGTTTGGTGCTGACCCGATGCCGACCGTAAACAGCCGTGCGCCGCCAAGGTGTTCCTCGATGAGCCTGAACAACGCCTCTTCGTTACCCACGCTTCCGTCAGTGATGAAGATGATCTGTCGAAGATGGGTCTCACTTGCCGGTGCTTGCAGCGCGTATTCGAGGGCTGGCCGCATCTCCGTGCCGCCGTTCGCGTTTAGACCGCTTACATAGATATCGGCTGCATGCAGGTTGCTTGCGCTCGCCGTAACGCTACGCCGAAACAGGGTGCGAGTCGTCGAATTGAATTCGACGACATTAAACCGGTCCATGGGCTGTAATCGCGCGAGCGCACGCTGCAGAGCCTGTTTCGCCTGTGCAATCGAAACCCCATGCATCGATCCCGACGTATCGATGATGAACACCATGTCTCTCGGCATATTTTGTTTCGGCGCATCGCCGGCGTTGGGTGGGACGACCATGAGCAGAAAGTGCGACTGGCCCGCGATCGTTTCCGCAAACACCATCGCCCGCGGCATGCTCGACGGTACCGGTTGCCAGACCAGCTCGAAGTCGTGATCCATCGATACGGCGCCGTCTGCAAACGTGACCGTGTAGCGGCCATCTTGCTCGCCGACATCTATCGGATGGTATTTGCTTTCGATAACTGCGAGCGGCATGCCGGCATCGATGATCGCGGTCAGCGAGACCCGGTGGCCGCGTGATGTCGTTACCATAGGCGGCGTTATCAGCGACGCATCGATGACCTCAACGGTATCCGGTGCCCAGCCATTGCCCTTGCGATCCGGCAACGGCGTTCCCGGTATATACCGCGGTGTCAGCGTCATCGGAAATCGCAGGCTGAATGCCTCATTGTCGTAACGCAGATCCTCGAGATACTCGATCTCGACAATGATGGTTTCACCGGGAGCAACGTTGGCGATGGAGGTCGTAAAGAAATTTGACCGATGTTGCTCGACCAGCCCCGCTTTCTTGCCCGTGCGTTTGGCCTCCTCGTAGTCCTTTCGGGCCGTGCGCCTCTCCCGGATTTCGCCCTCAATGAAGCGCTCCCCGATATAAAGCCGCATATGATCGACAGCAGCAGTCTCCGGCAGCGGAAATACGTACACGCCCTCGGCCAAGTCGCTGCCGTCGTTGACGAATTCCTGCATGACCGACACGCGTGCGATGAGCCCGCTGACCTGAACATTGACATCCGTATTCAGCAGGAACGCGCTGCGGTAGCCCGTTGCCATGCGCAGCAGCAGGTTGCCCGACTGCGCATCTCCTGGCGTGGTTTCGAGCGAATCCGCTGCGCCGGTCTGCATGCAAAACAGAGTCGTCCAAACGAGGACCAATCGACTCCTGCGCCGTGTTGCCTTTCGCATCGTTAATCTCCCTCAGCTTGCGATACAGCAAACCAGCGCGGCGGGGCGGCTCGCTGCCCGCGCCGTGGCAATGCGCGCGCGGAATGTGGCGAATTGTGGCGCCGGTGCCAAAACCGGCTGTTGCGCTGCATCCGGCCCTTTTGCAATATGCCGGTATACGCCACCAGGGAGAACCGATGGCCAAACGTATCGCAATCGTCGAGGACGAGGCCGCGATTCGCGACAATTACGTCGCGGCATTCGAGCGCGAAGGCTATGCCGTGGATGCATACGACAGCCGAAACTCGGCGCTGCGAGCCTTCGATCTTCGTCTTCCGGATCTGGTCGTCATCGACATTAACCTGCGCGATGACGTCGAGGGCGGCTTCGAGCTGTGTCGCGAATTGCGCTCCCGGGCACAGGAGCTGCCGATTATTTTTCTGACGGCGAGGGATAGTGAATTCGACGCGGTATCCGGTCTGCGTCTGGGCGCCGACGACTATCTGACCAAAGACATTAGCCTGCCGCATCTCATGGCGCGCGTCGCTGCCCTGTTTCGTCGCCTTGATGCATTGCAGCAGCCGCAGGCAGCCGACAGCAGGCTGACGCGGGGTGACCTCGTTATCGATACTGATCGGATGACCGTACTTTGGAGAGACTTGCCCGTCGGCTTGACGCTGACGGAGTTCTGGCTCGTGCACGCTATGGCCCGCTACCCGGGACATGTCAAGAATCGGCAGCAGCTCATGGACGCTGCACAGGCTGTCCTCGACGACAACACGATTACGTCGCATATCAAGCGCATTCGTCGTAAGTTTCTTGCGATTGACGAGAACTTCGGGTCGATCGAGACCGTTTACGGCATGGGGTACC
>JBFHXQ010000051.1:0-12195 GCA_041598895.1 Woeseiaceae bacterium
AAATCCTGCGTATGCCCTACCTCGACCGGACGCAGCCCGAAACGGACTGAGGGCCGACGTCGGTGCACTGCCGATAATCTCGCTCCGACCGACATACCGCTAACTATTGAGCAGGTCTCGATAGACCCGCAGGTCCGCACCGGAAAAACAGCAAAAAATTACGTGCTCGATGCCGCAGTCAGCCGCAGTCGCATCACAGACCGTAGCGACGGCGATCTTCGCCGCTGCCTCGACAGGATAGCCGTACACGCCGGTGCTTATGCCCGGGAACGCAATGGACCTCAGTCCGTGTTTATCAGCCAGCCCGAGGGACGTACGGTAACAGGCTGCCAGTTGTTCTGGCTCGCCGGAATTGCCCCCGTGCCAGACGGGGCCGACCGTGTGGATGACGTAGCGTGCAGGAAGTCGATAGCCCGAAGTGATCTTCGCGTGCCCCGTTTCACAACCGCCAAGCGTGCGACACTCCTCGAGCAGGTCTGGACCGGCCGCCCGATGGATTGCGCCGTCGACGCCGCCGCCGCCGAGCAGAGAGGCGTTCGCAGCATTGACGATCGCATCGACGCTGAGTGTCGTGATATCCGCCCGGATTGCCTCGACCTCGGCCATTTCCACTAAACCTGCAGGGCCGCCTTCTGGATCAGTTCCCAGTGCGGCTTGAATGCCTCGACTTTGACCGTCGCGGCCTTCTTGTCGTCGCTACCGAACTCGTCGGATAGCTCGTCCAGGCTTCGGACCAGCTCCGGCACGCCTTTCGTGAATTCCGCGCCATCCAGGAACACGATGCGGCCTTCGACGGGCACCTGACGCACGATGTCCCGAACAGCTGCTATGCGGTCGTACATGGAATGCTGCGGGTTCGAAAACGTGAATCGCCGCTCCTCGCTTATAACGGTCCAGTCCTGCATGCGATCGCTGCCGAACACGGTGCCGACCACATCCTTGACGTCAACGATCAGCAGGCCGGCCGACGTCAGCAACAGGTGATCAATCTGAATCTCGCCCTCATCACCGTTGGGTATCACGACGGTGTCGATGCGGTCGTGACTGATATCGTTGAGCACTCTGTTGAGTTGGCGCTTTCGGTTTTTGCTGCGGCGATAGACGAGCCACGAAACCAATAGCAGCAAAACGACAGCAAGCGCGGCGTAGCGCTGCATGTCGGTTAGCTCGAACATATCGGTCATGAAGGGAGGCGGATTCGGGCGCGTCCCTAAAAATGGCGCGATGCCGGAACGACGTCAAGGCCCGTCAGTCGAAGCCCTCCTGGAGCGCGCTGCCCAGCGCATTGAGCGTCGGTTCGATGCGCGTGACGCGCTTCGGTCGCGCAAGAATTTCCGCAAGCTCCGGCGGGATCGCTACCGTCTCACCGATCAGCGGTTCGACGATGGTCTCGAATTTTGCCGGATGCGCAGTGGCCACCAGGATCCAGTCGTGCGCATTGCGGATGTCGTCGGCGAGATGTCGCCATGTAAAGAAGGCTGTCGCGGTATGCGGGCAAATCGGCAGCGACGCTTCCGCAAAGACGCGTCGGATCTCGTCACGAATCTCGTCATCGTCGACCGAGCGCACGCCGATGCGTTCACGAAGCTGCTCCGCGTCACCGAGCAGTGTGCGCAATCGTTCCATGTTGCTCGGATTACCCACGTCCATCGCGGATGCGAGCGTATGCAGACTGGCGCGCGGCAGCCACTGCAATGTCTCGAAGTAGTCGGCAATCGTTCGGTTTGCATTCGTTGCCAGCACGATGGGTCCGATCGGCAAACCCATTTCGCGGGCCATGATCGCAGCCAACGCGTTTCCCAGATTACCGGTGGGCACCACGAAGCCCGGTGCCGTGCCTGTCTTGCGAAAATGCTGCAGGCTCGCGTGCGCATAATACGTGCACTGCGGCAGCAACCGACCGATATTGATGCTGTTTGCCGAGCTGAAGCGATAGCGCCCGGCAAGCGTCGATTCCGCCATGGCCTGTTTGGCCAGGGCCTGGCAGTCGTCGAACGCGCCCTGGACGGCGAGCGACAGGACGTTGTCGCCCCAGCAGCACAGCTGCTGGGCCTGCCGCTCCGATACCCGCCCGTCCGGAAACAGCACGACGACTCGCATGCCCGGTCGGCCGTCAAAGGCCGCGGCGACGGCACCGCCGGTGTCTCCGGACGTTGCTACGAGTATCGTCAGCGGCGCATCGACATCACCCTCAAGCCGCGTCAGCGACGCGGCGAGAAACGCGGCGCCGACGTCCTTGAAAGCCGCCGTCGGCCCATGGTAGAGCTCGAGCAGCGAAACAGGGCCGGCTGGAAGGCGGAGCGTCGACGTCGGAATGGGAAACGCATAGGTCTCGTCGACGATGGCATCGAGTTCGGACTCGAGAAGCGACCCGGCGAAAAACGGTCGCAGCATCGTTGCCGCGACAGACCGGATCGAATCACACGCACGGAAGCTGCGTTCATCGAAGCGCGGCAATTGATCGGGCATGAACAGTCCGCCATCCTCGGCAATGCCCTTCAGCAATGCAAGGTCGAGAGTAACGGGGTCGGTTCCCCTGGTGCTGAAAAACTGCATTCCTATGATTCCAGGCAGGCGCCCTTTGCATTCAGCGAACTGATCCAGGAGTCACACTCGATGCCGGTCCCCCGGCAGGCCTGCTCCATGGCGACGACCAGGGTCGCTGCGAACCGCTGTTCGCATAGAGCAAACATGCTAGGACCGCTGCCGGACAGGCTGCATCCGAGCGCCCCGTTTTGCAGCGCGGCGTCCCTGACGGCGTCGAAACAGCTGACGGCAGCCTTGCGCTGCGGCTCGATCACGACATCCTTGAGAGTCCGCCCGATGAGATCGATATCGCCGGACGCACACGCTGCCACGAATCCCGCCAGATAGCCCTGCTGGCTGAGCCATTGCTCGAGCGTGTACTGTCGCGCCAGGCTGCGCCGAGCGTGTGCCGTGTTGACCTGCAGATGCGGATGCACGAGCACGGCGCAAACCCCTTTCGGTACCGGCAGACGGACAATATCGGGCAGCAGCACTGGCGGGCAGAGAATGAGACCGCCGAGAAGACTCGGGGCGACGTTGTCCGTATGCAGGCCTCCGCTCGCGAACTTTTCCCCCTCGAGCGCGAACGGCAGCAGAGCCTCATGTCCGAGCGGAGCGTCGAGCAATGCGTTCGTCGCAACAACGGCAGCAACCGCGGACGCGGCCGAACTGCCCATCCCGGACTGCAGCGGTACGCCTTTGAATACCTTAAGCTCGATACCCCGGTCGCTACCGATGGCATCGAGCAGCGCCGTTGCGGCGATCGACGCCGTATTCTTGTCCGGTTCCGTCGAGAGGTACGGGTGAATCTCGCCGTCAAGGCCGCGCACCTCGGCAATCCTCACGCCCTGCGCCTCGGTTCGCGTTGCCTCAACGCGGTCGCCGGCGCCCTCCAGCGCGAGCCCGAGCATGTCGAATCCGACAGCGAGGTTGCCGATCGATGCGGGGGCGAACGCGGTTACCGTCTCGGCCATGTCAATCGCTCGCACTCAGATACTTGGCAAGGCGGATCAGGTCGCCGAAGACGCCACCGGCGGTGACCTCCGGACCGGCGCCGGGTCCCTGGATAACGAGCGGGTTCGACGCGTAGCGCTCGGAAACGAACTGTACGATGTTATCCGTCAGATTGATGTTGCAAAACGCGTGCGTTGCCGGCACGGCCTGGAGGCCGACGGCAGCATTGCCGTCCGCGTCGAGCCGGCCGACGTATCGCAGTTTCTTACCCTCCGCGGCCGCCGCCCGATAGCGGGCTTCGATTGCCGCGTCGTATTGCGGCAGCTCGTCGAGAAAACGCGCGATGGACACCTCCTGCAGCGCATCAGGCACGAGGTTTTCGACGGCGAAGTCCGCTATCTCGAGCGGCTGGCCAAGCTCGCGCGCCAAAATGGTGAGCTTGCGTGCTACATCCATCCCGGACAGGTCGTCGCGGGGATCCGGCTCCGTGTAGCCCGCCGCCTTGGCCTCGCGGACGATATCGGAGAACGGGCGCGACGCATCGTACACGTTGAACAGATACGCAAGCGTGCCGGAAAAAATACCCTGTACTGAGTGAATTTCGTCGCCCGTGTCGATCAATTCGCGAAGTGTCGATATGACGGGCAATGCCGCCCCGACCGTCGTCTCATAGAAGTAATGCGAGCTACCGGCACGGGCCGCTGCCTGCAGCGCATGGTACTCGCCGAGCGCACCGCTGAACGCGCGCTTGTTCGGTGTTATCACGTGAATACCCTGTGCGAGCCACCGCGCATAGCGGGACGCAATCAGGTCACTCGCGGTGCAATCGATGATCACCGCATGCGGCAGATGGTCAGGATTGACGTGTTCCGCAAACGCCTCGAGGTCAACGTCGATGCCGGTTCGATCATACTCGGCTTCCCAATCGTCAAGATCGATACGACGATCACCGAGTATCATGCTCGTCGAGCGGGCGATGCCGCGAACACGCAGGTCCAGATTGAAGCTGTCGATCAGGCCGTCGGCCTGCTTCGCGATCTGCGCCAGCAATACGCGCCCGACGACACCCGGCCCGATTAATCCGATCGATATTGTCTTCGACGACAAATAGAAACCGGAATGCGCCGCCCGCAAGGCTCGCGTTGCCTCGCCTGAATCGACGACGGCCGATATGTTCCGCTCCGAGGATCCCTGTGCGATCGCTCGAACGTTGACGCCGGCGCGGCCGAGCGTACCGAAAAATCGCGCGGCAATTCCCGGCGTCCCTGCCATGCCGTCGCCGACGACGGCCACGATGCTTTGCGCGTCCGTCACGTCGATGTTCTGTATCTGCCCGCCGGCAAGCTCGCTTGCAAACGCCTCGCTGATGACCGTTCTGGCGCGTTCTGCAAGCGCCTCCGGAACGGCTATGCAGATGGAGTGTTCCGAACTTGCCTGCGAAATCAGCGTTACGGACACGCCGGCTCTGCGGAGGGCTGAAAACATGCGTTCGGCCGTGCCCGGAACGCCAATCATGCCCGCACCTTCGACGTTGACCAGCGCCATGCCGCCAATTGCGGTGATCCCCTTGATGCCTTCATCCGCGCCGACGTCCGTCGCGATACGGCTGCCGGAATGTCCCGGATTGAACGTGTTACGAATAATGACGGGAATGCGCTTATCGATTACCGGGCCAAGCGTCTGGGGGTGAATGACTTTCGCACCGAAATACGCCAGCTCCATCGCTTCGTTATAGGTCATCCGACTGATGACGCGCGCCTCCGGCACGCGGTTCGGATCCGCGCTCATGATGCCGTCGACGTCTGTCCAGATGCAGAGCTCCGCTGCGTCCGTGAGTGCCGCGAAAATCGCGGCGGAAAAGTCGCTGCCGTTACGGCCAAGCGTCGTCTGCAGCCCGCTGTCGTCTGTTGCGATGAAGCCGGTAATGACCGCTATGCCGGTATAAGACGCGGGCACGACCTCCGCAAATCGCGTTCGCGTTTCATCCCATAACACGGCGGGACCGAGTTCGGTCTGCCGGACGACGACACAGCGCCGGGCGTCCACCCAGGTGCTGCTGCGTGACGGGTCGCGACTCGCTAGATGCGCGGAGAGCAAGCGCGCCGACCAGATCTCGCCAAAACCGGCGACGACGTCGCGACTGCGCTGCGGGGCCGACCTGACGAGGGCCACAGCCTTTAACACGTCGCCGATGTCGTCGGCGTCCTTGCTCCATGCATCCAGGAGCTCCACGAGCGAATCACCGCTAACAAGTGCGCGCGCAGTCGCCGCGTACCGCTCCCCGATGGCAGCCAGCCCGGCACTCCAGCGGTCGTCGTTGCGCTCTGCCAGCACGGTCAGTTTCAGCAAACCGTCCGTCATCCCGCTCATCGCCGATACGACGACGCCGAGCCGTTCGTCTCCGGATTCGAGCATCAAACCGGCGACGCGACGGAAACACTCAGCATCGCCGAGACTGCTGCCACCGAACTTATGGATTTTCCAGCGCCTGCTCACCTGGCCAGAGTCCTGCGCAAAACCGTGGATGATAGCGACGTCGCCGCCTGGCGTCGCGTGTTTGAGGAGACCGCCGCTCGTCACCGGGCGCCACGGGAATATGGTGGGGCGTGTAGGGATCGAACCTACGACCAGTCGGTTAAAAGCCGAATGCTCTACCTCTGAGCTAACGCCCCGCCCGCTTGGCGTGCCTTGGCGACGCCGGCGGCATAATACCGAACCGCTATCAAATCACAAGCCGCGACCGGCAGCGTCGCGCTACACGCCCTCGGTATCCATGCGTTTGAGATACTGCGCCGCAAGCCGCGCTGCCGTTGTCTCAGGGTATTCCGCCTGCACGCGGCCCAGCGCGCTGCGAGCCTCGTCCCAGCGCTCGAGGTTGTAGTTGCAGTAGCCGATCTTCAGCAGGGCGTCCGGGACCTTGCGCGAACGCGGAAATCTGTCGATTACTGCCGAGAAATCCCGCAATGCCTGTTCGAATTTGTCCGATGCGTAACGCGCTTCCGCCAGCCAGTACTGGGCGTTATCCGCCAGCTGGCTCTCGGGAAAGGACACGAGAAACTGCTCGAACGCCGTCGCCGCCGCCGCGTAGCGCTCCTGCTTGAGTAGCTCGAACGCAGCCTGGTAATTGTCGCGATCGGTGCCTTCCGGCACCGGCAACTGACCCGGACTGAGATTCCCACCCTCGAGGACGCTGTTCCCGCGCCGCGCGGTAATGCTGGATTCGAGATTCTGAAGCCGCGCGTCGAGATCGGCGTACAGATTCCGCTGGCGTTCAGCGGTCTCTTCCGCGTCGTACTCGATCGTTTCTGTCCGGCCCTGCAGTGCGTCAGCGCGGCGCTCGAGCGCCGCGACCTGCGTGGTTAGCTCCACGAGACTTTCATTATCGAGCACCCGCTCCAGCGCGGCCAGGCGCCGTTCCAGGTCTTCCAATCGAACCACCATCGGATCGTCCGGACGCGGCGCGAGCAGCTGGCAGCCGGCGAGCATGGCTGCAAGGCTTAGCTGTCCGATTCTTGTCACACGTCGCACGTCTTCGGTCCGGGTACGGTTAATTGACGTACTTTATTTCGACGCGGCGATTGCGCGCGTAGGCCTGTTCGTCGCTGCCAAATGCGGCCGGCCGTTCCTCGCCAAAGCTGACCGTCGATATCTGGCCCGCAGTGGCGCCCTGGATCAGCAACAGGCGGCGCACGGCCTGCGAGCGGCGTTCGCCGAGACCGATGTTGTACTCTCGCGAACCGCGCTCGTCCGCATGCCCCTCGAGGCGTACGCGCATGCGCGAATCATTTGCAAGCAGCGCTGCATGCCGGGAAATCGTCGCGGTGTCGGCCGGCCGGACCTCCGAGGAATCGAAGTCGAAGTAAATGATGTTTGCGAGTTCGCCGGCGCTCGGGTCGTACTCGACTTCCTCGCCGCCGCCAAGGCCGTCACCGTAGGCGTCGGTCGTGGCACCGCCGCGACTTCCGTAAGCCTCGTCGCTGGGCTCCGGATCGGGCAACGGCTCCGCAGACTGGCAGGCTGCCAGTGCGAGAGCAAACAGTGTAAGGGCGAAAATCCTGATCGCTGACATAATGGATTCCTTGCAAGGCATTGCAAATAAAACAATTAAAAACAAATATTTAAAGGGATTAACTAAACCTGATTATCACGCTATTAATAGCGCGGAAACGGGGACCATACCGGTTCGCGCACATCACCGCGGCGCGACGCCAGCCGTTGCCGGATGAGCCCGTCGGCCGTTACGGTCTCCAGGACGCCGTCGCCGCGCAGCCGGGTCGCATAGATCAGCGTATCGCTGTTCGGTGCGAAGCTCGGCGATTCGTCCTGACTGCCGGCCGATACGACGAGCAGGTCACGGCGCTGTATGTCCATGACTGCAATCCGGTAATTGCCCTGATCGTTATGCACCATCGCCAGTTTGGTGCCGTCCGGCGAAAGCCGCGGTCGCGCATTATAACTCCCCTCGAACGAGATGCGCTCGGGTGTACCGCCGGTGGCTGACACGCGGTAGATCTGTGGTCCGCCGCTGCGGTCCGAGGTGAAGTAGATGAAGCGGCCGTCCGGCGACCAGCTGCCCTCGGTATCGATGGCGCGGTGCGTTGTCAGGCGCTGCTTCTGGCGGGCATTGAGATCGAGCACGTGGATGTCCGGATTGCCATCGACGCCCCCGAGCGTCACGACGAGTTTGCGACCGTCGGGCGAGAACGCCGGTGCACCGTTGATGCCGGGCTCGTTCGATACGCGCAGCCGATTTCCGGTGCGCAGCGTCTGCACGAATATCGACGAGCGGCTACCTTCGAATGACACGTAGGCCAGGCGCCGGCTGTCGGGCGACCATGCGGGCGACATAATCGGATCGGTGCTCTCCATGATCGTGTGTTCGTTTTCGCCGTCCTGATCCGCGACGACCAGCGAGTAAAGGCGGGACTGCCCACGCTGCTCTGCGGTCACGTACGCTACCTTGGTCGCGAATACGCCGGCGATCCCGGTGAGCTTCTCAAAAATCATGTCGGCAGCCCGATGTGCGGCGATGCGCATCGTTCCCGTACTCGCGGGCATCCGGTAGCCGACTAGCTGATCACGCCGAAACACGTCGAATAGCTGAAACTGGACCTCGAACACGTTTTCGGCCGTCTGCGTAACCCTGCCGACGACGACGGCTTCGACGCCCAGGATCGACCAATCGTCGAAATCGACATCAGCACCGGTGGTCGGCTTTTGCAGCATGTCCTCGACCGGAATCGGAGCAAACCGACCGCTGCGCTCGAGGTCGCTGCTGATGACCTCGGCCACCGCGAGCGGCGCTTCGGCCCCGTCGCCCTGCCAGCCAAAGGGCACGATTGCGATCGGCGTCCGCTTGCCGACGCCCTGTGTGATCTCGATGTTGAGTTCCGCGAAGGCGCTGCCGGCAAGGCAGGTTGCAAGGGCCGTCAAGG
The DNA here is from genome assembly GCA_041598895.1 of Woeseiaceae bacterium. Lineage (GTDB taxonomy): Bacteria > Pseudomonadota > Gammaproteobacteria > Steroidobacterales > Woeseiaceae > UBA1847. The sequence continues at coordinate 8,916 of JBFHXQ010000051.1, forward strand.
TTATAGCGAGTTTGCGCACAATGGCCTCGTCGATAGTAAAACGCGCTTATTGTTCAGGTTTGAAGGTAAACCGCAAGTTGCGTTCAAACAGGCTCGGGTCGTCCGGTAGCGGCAGCGGCGACGCCTTGTAGATCGCTGCCTCGATGGATCGCTGAACGGCCGCATCGCCGTTGCAGGTGCCGATCGTAACATCGACGACCTCACCACCGGGAAGCTGTCGCACACTGACGACACATTCGAGCCCGGGCCCGGCACTGGCGGGCTTTACCCAGTTGCGCTGCACCTTCTGCTGCAGCGCGAACATGTAACGCTCGAGCGCTCCCGCATTGACCGCGGCAAGTCGCGCATCTTCGGCCCCGATTTCGGCGCGCCGGGCGGCCGCCTCGGCTTCACGGCGCTGGCGCTCGTTTTCCTGGCGCTGGCGCTCGATGTCCTCCTGGCGCTTGCGCTCGGCCTCCTGGCGCTGGCGCTCACGTTCCGCTTCCTCATTGCGCCGCCGTTCGGCCTCCTCCGCCTGGCGTTGCTTCTCGGCTTCCGCGGCGAGCCGCCGCTGTTCCGCCTCATCGGCCAGGCGTTTTTTCTCGGCCTCCTCGGCCAGGCGTCGCTGTTCCGCCTCTTCCGCCAGGCGTTTCTGCTCCAGAGCCTCCTCTTGGATGCGCTGCAGGCGCTCCCGCTCGCGGAGCGCGTCCTCGAGGCGCTTTTGCTCTTCGGCCTCACGGCGCAGCTCGTCCGCAGTATCGGGCGGCGTCTCGGCCGCTACCGGAGGCGCCTCGTCGACTGGCGGCAAAACCACGGCACTGTCGGTGATCAGCGTGCCCTTGATTGCGAGCGGCACCGCCGGCCGGTTTGTGCGCTTCCAGTCGAATGCGATGACCAGCGTGGCGAACACGACGAAGTGCAGCAAAAACGCCAGCGTCACCGGAATGATGTTGTGCCTGTCACGCAGCATGTCGCAGCAGCCCCGTGCGTCTACTCCGGAACCGGATAGGTATCCAGCGGATCGGTCACGAAGCCGACGCTGTCGGCGCCGCCCTGCTGCAGAAGGACCATCGCGCCGACGACGTTGCCGTAAGGCACGAGACGGTCCGCCTTTACGAGTATCGGGGTATCCGGCCGGTTGCGGAGGACCGCGCCGACGCGCGCGACGATTTCCTTCGCCGTCGCCGGTTCGTCCTCGTCCTCGCCGACGTTGACATAGAGATTGCCCTCGCGATCCACGCTGACCACCAGCGGGACGTGGTCGGGCACGTCGTCGATCGGCTCGGCGCCCGCTTTCGGCAGCTCCACCTCGACACCCTGCGTCAGCAGCGGTGCGGTCACCATGAATATTACGAGCAGCACGAGCATCACGTCGATATAGGGAACGACGTTGATCTCACCCATCAGCTTCCGTTTCTGCAGCGGCGTCGCCATATCAGCCCCCCTTACGCTTGCGCGCGTGACGCTGCAGAATGCTCGAGAATTCCTCGGTGAAGCCGTCGTACCGGTACTCGAGACGCACGACCTTGTCCGCGTAGCGGTTGTACGCAATGACGGCCGGAATCGCTGCGAACAAGCCCATCGCGGTCGCGATCAGTGCCTCGGCGATCGGGGGCGCGACGGTCGCGAGCGTCGCGGACTGCACGTTCGCGAGTCCGAGAAACGCGTTCATGATGCCCCATACGGTACCGAACAATCCGACATACGGACTCGTCGAGCCGATCGTCGCGAGCGTCGCCAGGCCCTGCTCGAGTCGGTCGACCTCTCGCATTTGCGCGACGCGCATGGCGCGACGGCATTCGTCGATCAGCTTGTCCGTGCTCACCTCGGCCTGCTGGATCAAACGGTTGAATTCGCGAAACCCCGCCTCGAAGATGTTCGCCATACCGACACTTTTATCGCGTTCTCGCGCTGCGCTGTTGTACAGCGTGTTGAGATCGCCGCCCGACCAGAAGTTGGCCTCGAAGCCATCCGACGATTCCTTGGTGCGCGCAATGAGGCGCCGCTTCGTGAAAATAATGCTCCACGAGAAAAGCGACGCCGCGATGAGCAGCACCATTACGATCTGCACCGGCAAGCTGGCGTCGAGCACCAGCGACACGACAGACATATCAGAAGTCATAGAGCTTGTTCCTCAAACAGCGACGCGGGTACGCGTGTCGGGCGCATCGTATCCGCGTTCAGATACGCAGCGCGAATGCTCGCCCGGCACAGAAGCGTGCCGTCGAGACCGTCGCGGTAAATACACTGGTCGATATCGAACGATGCGCGCGACAGCCCGGCAAGCCCCGCGGTCACCTGCAACTCGTCGTTGAAGCGCGCCGGAACGACGAACTGCGCGCGCGTTTCAGTCACGACAAAAATTCGCCGCTCACGCTCGAGCAGCGCAAGCTGATCCACACCGAGCGCACGTAGCCACTCCGTGCGGGCGCGCTCCATGAAGCGAAAATAGTTCGCGTAATACACGACACCCTGGGCATCGGTATCCTCGTAGTAGACTCGCACCGGCCAGGAAAACGGTCCCGATGCGTACTCGGCTGCCATAGTGCGGTCAATCCTCGTCAAACAGCGGCAGTTCCGCAGGCGCTTCGCCTGCGGGCGCCGGCAGTCCGAACAGAAGGTACGCGTGTCTCGTCGCCATTCGGCCACGCGCCGTGCGCATCATGAAGCCCTGCTGAATCAGATACGGTTCGAGGACATCTTCGATCGTGCCCCGCTCCTCGCCGACAGCAGCAGCCAGGCTCTCGATGCCGACCGGGCCGCCGTCGAACTTCTCGATAATCGTTTGCAGCAAACGCCGGTCCATGGCGTCGAATCCGTGCGGATCGACTTCGAGCATGTCCATCGCGCCCGTCGCAACGGCGCCGGTGACCACGCCGTCGGCCTCGACCTCTGCGAAATCGCGCACGCGACGGAGCAGGCGATTCGCGATTCGCGGCGTCCCCCGTGCCCGTTTCGCGATTTCCGTGGCGCCCTCCGCCTCGATGGGCAGATCGAGTATGCCGGCAGAGCGTTCGGCGATGGCCTCGAGATCGCCGGTGGAATAGAACTCGAGGCGCTGCACGATGCCGAAGCGGTCGCGCAGCGGCGACGTGAGCAGCCCGGCGCGCGTCGTCGCGCCGACGAGCGTGAACGGCGGCAGATCGAGCTTGATCGACCGCGCCGCGGGCCCTTCCCCGATCATGATGTCGAGCTGAAAATCCTCGAGTGCCGGATACAACACCTCCTCGACCACGGGACTGAGGCGGTGGATCTCGTCGACGAACAGCACATCCTTCGGCTCCAGATTGGTGAGAATTGC
>JBFHXQ010000052.1:0-12091 GCA_041598895.1 Woeseiaceae bacterium
AGCTCTGTCGATCTCCCGCGCGGCGGATCGCTGGACACGCGGCAGGCGAATATTGAGGTCGACCATTCATTCGACCCTATCGGAGTTCGCCTCGGTGCATCCTACTGGGGCGATTCTGACGTACTCGATTCGAATGACTGGCATACGGCGCTGTACTGGCGTGGAAGTGCCGCGTTACTTGCGGTGGAATACCAGTTTCGCGATTTCGATTTCAACATCCCGCGCACCGAGTTCTTTGCCGGTCGCACGATTCGCTTTGATGCTGATGGCATCGGCGCCACGGCGCAGTTCGACATCAACGACGAGTTCGGTTTTCGCATCTCCGCAATGAAGTACGACTATAGCGTCGACTTTCGTCCCGCACAGGATCGCGACATCATTGACCTGTTTTCGGTGACGCGTCTCAGTATCATCAACAGCCTGATCGATCATCGCGCAAGTCTGGAGCTCGGTCTCGATCACGGCCTCAAGCGCTGGGAGCTGGAAGTCGCGACGCGGGAAAGCGCCGTGGATCAGTCGCGCACACGATCGGCGACCATTCGATATCTCACACCGTTGACGACAAAAACGGACGTTGAGTTCGGAATTGGCATCGACGACTCCGACGTTTATGGAAGCGTCACCTACTTTTCAGTTTTCGTTTACTTCTATGGAGATTGATACGACTGCCGGTATTCCGCAACGGCGCTGACTCTTGCACGCCGAATCATTTCGGCAATGTTGTCGCCGGTTGCGCTTGCGGCGATGCTGCCGGCGTCGACGCGCACCGCAGCGGTATACGCGCCGCGCATCAGGTCGGCCTGCGGGTACGCTCGGTTTTCGAGGCCCGTGCGGCCCCGCGCATCGGCTTCGCAGACCAGGAGAAAACGTTCGAAACGGGCCGGCCTCCGGAACGCATCCGTGCCGACGAGAACACGGACGAGGGTCTCGTCACGCAATTCCAGCGCGCGGTGACAATGCGTGTGAAATTCGGCCGCGATGAGGCCGAGATCGCGACACGCACGCGGGATCGGCAGGCGGCGGGCCAGGTTGCGAATGATGTCGGCGCCGCGCCGCTCGTGGCCGGGGTGCTTCGGCAGCAGGCTTTTTTCCGTTGCCCCTTTGCCGAGATCGTGAACGAGCGCAGCGAAGCGGACGGCCAGATCGCCGCACAGCACCTCCGCCTGATCCAGGACCAGCATCGTGTGCAAACCGGTGTCTATCTCGGGGTGCCATTGCTTTGGCTGCGGAACACCGAACAGAGCATCGATTTCCGGAAAAATAACCCGCAGCGCGTCTGAGTCTCGCAGCGATTCGAAGAACCGTCGCGGACACGGTCCGGAGAGCGCAGCCGCGAGCTCCTTCCAGACGCGATCGGGAACGAGCGCATCGGCCTCGCCGCTGGCCACCATATCGCGCATCAGCTCGAGCGTCTCCGGCGCGATTCGAAAGCCCATACCGGCAAACCGGGCGGCGAACTTGGCAACTCGCAGGATGCGCACTGGGTCTTCGACAAACGCCTCGGAGACATGCCGTAGCCACCGGTTGTCCAGATCGGCCATGCCGCCAAACGGATCGAGCAGTTTGCCGTCCGGGGCTTTCGCAATCGCATTGATCGTGAGGTCGCGCCGCGCGAGATCCTGTTCGATTGTGACAGACGGCGATGCGTCGACCGCAAACCCGCGGTAACCTGGTCCGGTCTTGCGCTCTGTCCGAGCGAGCGCGTACTCCTCGCCAGTTTCAGGGTGCAGGAATACCGGAAAATCTCGCCCGACGGATCTGTAACCGAGATCCGTCAAGTCGCGCGGGGTAGCACCGACCACGCACCAATCCCGTTCGGCAACCGGAATGCCCAGCAGTTCGTCTCGAACCGCACCACCGACGAGGTACACTTGCATCGGCCGATTCTAGCAAAGGAACTCCGCGTTACATCGATGCATATGCGCTGTTGCACTCGATGGCTTGTCATCGTCGGCATGCTTGCGAGCCTGTCGGGCTGTTATTTCATGCAGGCTGCACGCGGGCATCTCGACCTGATGCGCAAGCGGGAACCGATCGAGGATGTGCTTGGTTCGCCCGAGTCGACGGACGCGCTCGTCGAACGCCTGAGACTCGTCGAGGCAGCGCGGGAATTCTCCGTGGCCGAGCTGGGTTTGCCCGACAACGACAGCTACCGGAGTTACGCGGACGTCGGGCGCGAGTACGTCATCTGGAACGTCTTCGCCGCGCCGGAGTTCTCCATGCGGCCGAAACGTTGGTGTTACCCGATCGCCGGCTGCGTCAGCTATCGGGGTTACTTCAGGGAAGCGGCCGCCCGACGCGCGGCGGAGCGTCTTAGAGAGCGCGGTTTCGATGTCTACGTGGGCGGCGTCGCCGCGTATTCGACGCTGGGCAAATTCAGTGATCCGGTATTGAGCACGATGCTCCGCTGGGACGATACCGAACTGGTTGCGGTCCTGTTTCACGAGCTCGCGCATCAACTCGTCTACGTCAAGGGAGACAGCGGCTTCAACGAGTCGTTTGCAAGTGCCGTTGAGGAATTCGGCCTCGAGCGCTGGTTGCAACATCAGGGCGAGCAGGATGCGCTGAGAATCTATCGCGAGCGCCGGGCACTGCGCCGCGAAATCATGCGATTGGTTGCTGCGGCCCGCCGCGACCTCGAGGCCTATTTTGCCGAATCGATCGACCCAGACGAAAAACGCCTATTGAAAGAAGATCGGCTGGCTAGGCTTGCCGACGATATTCGCAGCCTGTACAAGGCATCCGGTCGGGACGCGCCTGATTGGCCGGCGCAATTGAATAACGCTCGCATCGTATCGTTGACGCTCTACGAGGGACACCTGCCGTCTTTCCGCGAGTTGCTCCGCCGGTGCAACGATGACTTGGATTGTTTCTATGACGAGGCGCGTGATCTCGCGGCCCTGGATTCGGAAGAGCGCAGCCGACACCTCGCCGAACTTGCCTCGGGATCCGCGCAGGCGAACGTGACCATGATCGAGCGACGGGTGCGCGTCAATCCGAGCGCGTACTATCGTGAGCGTTGCGCTAGCTGCGTAGGGACGGGTGCTTCGACGTACGGCAAAACGTCAAGGAGCCGCCGCGCCTCGCCGGTGAGGCGCCAATAAAAGATCGTTTCTGCAGCGAGAACTCTGCGCACGTATTTGCGAGTCTCGTTGAACGGAATGTTTTCAATCCAGATCCGGGCATCGATGGCGCCGGATTCCGGTAACCACCGATCGACGCGATGCGGACCGGCATTGTACGCGGCGGTCGCGAGAACCCGATTGCCCGAGTAACGCTCGGTCATTTCGCCGAGATAGCTCGTTCCCAGGCGAATGTTGGTCGCCGGGTCCGTCAGCGTGTCCAGCCCCGCGTACGGTACGCGGAGGCGTCGCGCCACGGAGCGGCCGGTTGCCGGCATCAACTGCATCAACCCGATCGCACCGGCGCTGGAACGGACGTCACTCATGAACAGGCTTTCGCTGCGGGCGACGCCGTATGCCCACGGCGGCGGAATCTGCGCTGCCTCGGCATGCTGCCGGAACGCATCGGCGTAGGGCAACGGGTAGCGCACGGCAAGATCGTCGTAATCGCCGACGCTCGCTACGCCGGCGATGGCACGGGAATGCCAGCCCCAGCGATGAGCCAGGATCGCAGCCTGGCGCTTGGCGTCGGGGAGCAGCGCGCGAACGGTCTCATCCCACTCCGATCGGCCATGACTCGTGAGCCCGACTCTGAACAACTCGCGTGCCCGGACCAGGTTTGCGTTGTTTGCAAGCTCGACGATGAGCGCTTCGTCAGCAGCGATTTCGGTGTGGTCGAAGCGGTATGGCTGGCCAATCTCATCGGCAGCAAGAAATCCATAGTAGCTGCGCTCGGCAGCGAGTTCCGCGAACATTGTCGAAGCGGTATGCGTCTGGCCGCTGCGCGCGAAGGCCACACCGCGCCAGTAGCGCCACTGGTCACTGGCCTGTTCGCTATCGGACATCTGCTCGATGTTGGTCAGCAGCACCGACCAGTCTTGCTCACGCAGGCTGACCCGTGCGCGCCAGCGTCGGACCTCGTCGTCCTGAGCATCGGCCGGAAGCTTGGCCAGGACGGCATCAGCACCCGGCAGTCGGTCGCGCGCGGTCCACAGTGCGATATGCCGCGCAGTTGCGTTCCGCTGCGCCGTCGTAAACGCGTACGCCGGAGCAACGGCCGACCATAGCTCGGCGGCGCGCTCAGGGTCGCGATACGTCAGGCGTTCGGCGGCATAGACCAGCTGCTCGCGGCTGACCTCAGAGTCAGGCAGCCGGGCATGTCCGCGGAGAAACTTCTCGGGCCTGCTTTGTGCCTGCAGCCAGCGGGCTGCTTCGTTTTCATGCGCCTTGTCGATCGACTTCGCGAGCCAGCGCGCGCGTGTCAATTCGCGATCGTCGACTGCGAGCGCGTAGCGCTGACGGTAATGGGCTTCCCCGAGAATTTTTTCCTGTTCGAGGCGTGCGAATACCGGATCGCAGTCAGCAGCCTGGCTGCTGCTGACGAGCCAAAGGTCGAGCGCACGATTGACAACCTTTTGAATGCGGCCTGCCGCGATCTCGGCCTTAAGCGCCAGACAGTCGAGCTTTGCGATGCCGAGACCCCGATAGAACTGCTGATAGAGGGTGTGGAAAGCGTCGAGATCCCCACTTCGGGCGAGGTGCAACGCGTAGCGATAGCGCAGGCTGCGCGCCGGACGCAGCGCTCCATAAGTATCGAGAAAGCCGCTTATCTCGACGCGATCCGCGGTTGCGACATGGCGACGCAGATAGGCAGCGCGCAGATCGGGCCACAAAACGTAATTTCTGAGCTGCTGCTGTTCGGGTTTCGAAAGCGCCTCGAATTCGCTCCAGCTGCCGCGCTCAGCGGCAACGTAAACCTCCGCGAAGAGTGTGCGGATATCGCCGATGTCGCGCTCGGCGAAGGCCGGCGTCGCAAGGGACGCAGCCAGGATCAGCGCATACCGGCACAGCCAGACGGCGTATGTTCTTATCATTATTACGCGTGCCGCCATGTTTCGAATCTACATCATATTAGCCTTTGACCTTACTGATCCGCAGGCGTTTCCGCAAGAAAACATCTTGCAGCAAGCCGGCAATATATCGAGCCCGTTGCCGCGCGGATGGCGGCTGGCGTTCCGGATTATGTAAAGCGCGGCGGTGTCGGCTCAGCGGATCTGCAACATCAGCGCGCGATCCCCGCGCTGCACGAGCAGGAACAGTATCCGGTTGTTGCTTGCGATGTCGGTGAGCTGCTGAAGGTTACGCACCGGTCGACGATTGACGGCCGTGATGATGTCACCGCTGCGCAGCCCCCGCTGCGCCGCCGGGCTGCCCGGCTCCACGGAGACGACTTCGACTCCGCTGTCGGATGTCGTCGCCGCCGTTGCAAACTGCGCGCCCTCGAGGCCAGGATGGATCGCGGAACCGACGCTGCGGACGGTCTGCTGCTGTCCAAGTGTGGCGGTTGTACTTTCGATCTTGCCGCCGCGCAGATACCTGATTCGGACGCGTTCGCCGGACCCCATCAGACCGATCGTATTACGCAGTTCGGCGGCCCCCGAGATCTTCTTGCCGTTCACTTCGACGATGATGTCGTCCACTTTCAGGCCGGCCTTTTCAGCGGCCGAACCGGGCTCCACGAGCGCGACCAGCGCGCCGCTATCGACGGATGCATCAAGCGCTTTCGCGACCTCCGCATCAATTGTCTGAATGGAAACACCCAATAGCCCGCGGCGGACCTCGCCGAAATCGAGCAGCTGGCGCATGATCGAACTGGCAATTTCTGTCGGCACGGCAAAGCCGATTCCGACGTTGCCGCCGGAGCGGCTGATAATTGCGGAATTGATGCCTATCAGTTCGCCCCGCATGTTGACCAGCGCGCCGCCCGAGTTGCCCGGGTTGATCGACGCGTCGGTTTGGATGAAGTCTTCGTAGCCGTTGTCGCTGATACCAGTGCGTCCCAATGCGCTGACGATCCCGGACGTTACCGTGTGCCCGAGCCCGAACGGATTGCCGATCGCGAGCACGAAATCACCAACGCGCACGTTTTCCGAGTCGCCGATTGGCATGTCGACGAGTTTTTGCGATTCGACTTTCAGGACTGCGATATCGGTCGCAGCGTCAGATCCTACGATCTCGGCATCCAGAATGCGGCCGTCGATAAGCGATACCTGAATCTCGTCAGCGCTTGCGACGACATGGTGGTTCGTGAGGATATAGCCGCGTTCCGCATCGACGATCACACCGGACCCAGCGCTTGCGATTTCACGCGAACCACCGGGTATATCCGGCAGGCCGAAGAATCGTCTGAAAGCGTCATCGCCGAACGGCGAGCGTGCGGTCACGGTCTGTTTGACACGAATATTGACGACGGCCGGCGTCACGCGCTCGACGAGCGGCGCGAGGCTCGGCAACGGTTCCGCAGCGACCGAGCGCGGCAATGCGGCCAGCGCTGCACCCGCCATCAGGAGCAGAAGCGTGACGACCCGCATGACAGACGCGTGCTGCGCTGTGCGCGGCGCGCGGGCCGCTGCCGACAGTTGGGGAGAGCGGCATGCGCCGCGATTGCGAATCCGTTTCATTCCATCCTCGCCTTTCGTCATGGCAGATCGTCCTGCCGAGCTTACCGTACTGAACTGAATGGCCCGTTAACGCCGGATTATATGGGGACAGCACCGGGCCAGGCACGTCCCGAGAGGCAGCGACGCCGTCAGGTACGTCGACACTGTGCCGCTACCGGAAGTTCCTGAATCCTGTAGCGCCTGCGCGTTCCCGCCTCCTCCGGCGATGCGCGACCGCAAGCATTGGTCGCAGGTCTGCGGCGCCAGCCCACGCCCGCGATCAGGCCGCTTCCACGCGAATATGCCGCGGCTGCGCCTCTGGCAGCTTCGGAATCGATACCTCCAGCGCACCGTGCCGACTGGTCGCGCGAATGCCATCGACTGCAACGGTCTCGGGCAGCACAATCCGACACGCGAAACGGCCGGCGCGCCGTTCGTTCCGCCGGATACCGAGCGCGCCGGTCTGTGTGTCCCTGGCGCGATTGCCGCTGATGGACAGCCAGCCATCGTCGGCGGTGATGTCGATGGCATCCGGCCGCACGCCGGGGAGATCGACTGTGAGCACGTAGCGAGCGCTGTCTTCGACGATGTCCACCGCGGGAAACCAGTCTGCGTGTCGTTTGCCCACATGCCCACTGCGCGTCGCTGGTCGCGGCTCATGGTCGCGTCGCAGACAGTCCGCGAGCGTCTGTTGTCTCATGCGTCCCTTGCGCATATTTCTGTCCTCGAAAGCCCGCATCGAGGCGGGCGCCAAGCTGATGTGAAACCCTTTATCGGCGGCTACAATTGGGGCGACAAGGTTCATTTCAAGGCCCGCGCAGGGGGGCCGTGATGCCCAAAAACACCGTAAAACCCGCGGTTTTTACGGTCTTCAAAAGGCCTGTGCTAGTTGACGTAATGCCACTAGATGTAGTGCTTTTTTATTTTCACAAAAGTGTCATTTTTTTTCCTCTATTATTAAGCTACTTACTGCAGAGAGTGTTGTAATTAATTGAAATTTATAAGGAAAAAGACCGGTAAAAAAATCGCCGAAAATCTTGACAGCCGCGCCCCGCGGGCATAATCTTCCTTTGGTCCGAACACAACATCTTGTGTTCGCTCGACAGAGGAAAAGCGCCGAAATTGGGCACTCGCCGTACCGCTGGGCACGCGGCGAGCGGGTCGCTGTTCGTCTGTGAAATCTGGGCAAAATAATGAATTGGGGTCACCCTCAAAGGGAATCCGGGGAGTTCGCAAGGCAATGAAGTCTGCTGTGAATCTGGACGCGCAATCCGTCGCGGATATCGAGTTTCAGCCTGCGTCCATCGATATCTGGGACGCAAAATACCGGCTCAAGGCCAAAGACGGTCGCGAGATCGACACGACAATCGATGAGACCTACAAGCGCGTGGCGCGAGCACTTGCAAGCGTAGAGCTCGAATCGAAGCGGGATCGGTATTACGAAGAGTTTCTCTGGGCATTGCGGCACGGTGCCATACCGGCCGGGCGCATCATGTCGAACGCGGGCGCGCAGGAACATAAACCCGCCACGTCCACGATCAACTGCACCGTGTCCGGCACGGTCGGCGATTCGATGGACAATATCCTGAACAAGGTGCATGAGGCCGGACTGACGCTGAAAGCCGGATGCGGTATCGGCTACGAGTTTTCGACGCTGCGTCCGAAAGGCGCTTACGTTACCGGCGCGGGCGCGTATACGTCGGGCCCACTGTCATTCATGGACATCTACGACAAGATGTGTTTCACGGTGTCGTCGGCCGGTGGGCGCCGGGGCGCCCAAATGGGCACGTTTGATGTCGGTCACCCTGACGTCCTCGAGTTCATTCGGGCAAAACGCGAGGACGGGCGGCTACGTCAGTTCAATCTCTCCCTCCTGATAACGGACGAGTTCATGCAGGCCGTCATCACAGACAAAGACTGGCCGCTCGCGTTTCCAGTGACCCCCAAAGAGGTCCGCGACGACGGACTGGACGTCACGGACACCGCGCAGTTCGTGTGGCGCGTATGGCCGGAAACGGGCAACTACGTGACGGATGAGCGCGGCCGGGTAGCCTGCAAGATCTACAAGACATTACCCGCAAAACGCGTGTGGGACCTGATCATGGCGTCGACCTACGATTTCGCGGAGCCGGGCTTCGTGCTGATCGACAAGGTCAACGAGATGAACAACAACTGGTTCGAAGAAAATATCCGGGCGACGAATCCATGCGGCGAACAGCCACTGCCGCCGTACGGCTCGTGTCTTCTCGGCTCGGTCAACCTGACGCGTTTCGTAATCGATCCATTCACCAACGACGCACGGTTCGACTGGGAATCGTTTCGCAAGGTCGTCAAGATTTTCACGCGAATGCTCGACAACGTCGTTGAGATCAACGGCCTGCCGCTCCCTCAGCAACGCAATGAAATTTTCAGGAAACGGCGGCACGGCATGGGATTCCTGGGTCTGGGGTCGGCCATCACGATGCTGCGAATGCGCTACGGTGATTCCGACTCCGTTGCGTTCACGGAGCAGGTTGCGCGCGACCTCGCGCTCGCGGGTTGGGAGGAGGCACTGGAACTCGCGCGCGAGAAGGGCCCGGCCCCGATCATGAACGAAAAATTCGAGGTTACCGAGGCAATGCTGGGCAAGCGGCCGGAGATGCTGGCCGCGGGATATCGTGTCGGTGACAAGGTTCCCGGCCGCATTTTGCACGCGCGCTACAGTCGGTACATGCAGAGGGTTGCCGCAGAGGCGCCCGACATCGTCGACGAACTCGCCGAGGTGGGTGCGCGCTTCACGCATCACAGCTCGATCGCGCCGACCGGAACCATTTCATTGTCACTCGCGAACAACGCGAGTAACGGAATCGAGCCGAGCTTTGCGCACCATTATTTTCGCAACGTGATTCGACAGGGCAAGAAAACCAAGGAAAAAGTCGACGTATTCTCTTTCGAGCTACTGGCGTATCGTGGCTTCGTCGACGAGGATGCGCTGCCACCAGGGCCGGACGATTCGGCAAGCACGCTTCCTGATTATTTCATTACCGCGGACGACATTTCGCCCAAGGCCCACGTCGATATACAGGCGGCGGCCCAAAAGTGGATCGATTCGTCAATCTCGAAAACCGCAAACGTACCGACGGATTACCCGTACGAGGATTTCAAAGACATCTACCTGTATGCGTACGAACAGGGTCTGAAGGGATGCACGACTTTCCGCTTCAATCCCGAGGCATTTCAGGGCGTACTCGTCAAGGAAAAGGACCTTAAGAACACGGTTTATTCGTTTACGCTCGATGATGGTGCGACGGTCGAGGTCAAGGGCGACGAGGAAATCGAATACGACGGCGAAGTGCACAGCGCGGCCAATCTATTCGACGCGCTCAAAGAGGGCTACTACGGAAAATTTTGACAGCGCGGAGCAGTTGCGGCTCCGGATGACAGACAATGGGCAGGGCAGAATGATCAAAATCGATAAAAAAATCGTCGGCTACGCGGTGGCCAAGCCGGGGGCGGAAGAACCGGCAGCGAAGCCGGAATACAAGCGCGAGGGCGGCGGAGGAAGTCGCGCCGAAGTCATTCGCATGCATGAGAAACTCGAGCGCCCGGAAGTGCTTGTCGGCTCGACGTACAAAGTCAAAACACCGATTTCGGACCACGCGATGTACGTCACGATCAATGACATCGTTTTGAATCAGGGCACGGAATTCGAAAAACGCCGGCCGTTCGAGATATTCATCAACTCCAAGAATCTGGACCACTACCAGTGGATCGTGGCGTTGACGCGCATCATTTCGGCTGTGTTTCGCAAGGGCGGAGACGTTGCATTTCTGGTGGATGAACTCAAAGCCGTGTTTGACCCCCGCGGCGGTTACTGGCAGCCCGGCGGCAAATTCATGCCGTCGATCATCGCCGAACTTGGCTACATCGTCGAAAAGCATCTGATCTCGATCGGGATGTTGACGCAGCAAGATCTCGACGAAGGGCAAAAGCAGCTGATTGCGCAAAAAAAAGCGGAATTCGAGGAGTCGCGCAAGCAGCAGGACGCGTTTTCGGATACCGAATACCCGGCCGGCGCACAGCTATGTCCGAAGTGCAACACGGTCGCACTCATCATGATGGATGGCTGCATGACCTGCCTCGCTTGCGGTGATTCCAAGTGCGGTTAGCCGCACGCGGCGTCATCGAAATCGCTGGCAGGCCTGGCTTGCCGATCCGAATCTGAATCGTCGCACGGCGCGTAGCGCCGCGGGGTTGCGTCGTGCGGATTGCCTATAACCTGCTGGCTTACGCGGCGCAGATCCCGCTGCTCGCCTACTGGCTTTTTCGGGGACTCGTCAATCGGCGCTACCGCGATCGGATGAAGCAACGGTTCGGCTTCGGATATCCGCAGCTGCGCAGCTGCATCTGGATACACGCCGTATCGGTTGGCGAGGTGCAGGCATCGATCCCGCTGGTACGCGCGCTTGAGAAGCGATTTCCGCAGCACCGTTTATTGCTGACGACGGTGACACCGACAGGCGCGATGCGCGTCGCGGCAATTTTCGACGACGAGGTCGAACACTGCTACATACCGTTCGAAATGCCCATTGCCGTCGATCGATTTTTCGCGGCGGTACAACCGAGGCTTGCGCTGATCATGGAAACGGAGATATGGCCGAATCTGTTCCGTGGCTGCGGCTTGCGTGAAATTCCGTTGATACTGGTTAGCGCACGAATTTCGCCGCGCTCCGTCGGCAGCTATCGGCGCTTCCTGCCGCTCTTCAGGGAGACACTGTCACACGGGATCATCATCGCCGCCCAGAGCCATCTCGATGCCGAGCGATTTCGCTCCCTCGGCGCGAGCGCAGCGCGCACACGCGTGACGGGCAACATCAAATTCGATTTCGAGACCGCCCCGGATTTGCCGATCCGCGGCCGCCGGCTGCGTGACGAAACTTTCGGACGGCGACGCGTGTGGATCGCTGCGAGTACGCACGATCAGGAAGAGCTCATGGTTCTCGACGCGCATCGGGTGCTGCTGGAGAGCATCCCCGAGCTGCTGCTCGTCGTTGTGCCACGTCATCCGGAGCGCTTTGCAGCGGTTGCTGACCTTATCCAAAAGCGGAACTTCAACTGTGTGACGCGGACGAGCGGCGAGCGCTGCACCGTCGCGACAGAGGTTTTCCTCGGTAACACGATGGGCGAGCTGCCAATGCTCTACGCGGCAAGTGATGTCGCGTTTGTCGGCGGCAGCCTGGTGCCGGTAGGTGGTCACAATCTGCTCGAGCCGGCAGCCGTCGGCGTGCCCGTGATCAGCGGGCCATACGTATTCAACGCCCAGGAAATCGCAGACATGTTCATCGGCCACGACGCCTGCCGCATCGTGAAGGATTCGGTTGAACTCGCCGCTGCGGTACGCGAGCTACTCGACGACCCGGATCTGGCTGCGGCCAGGGGAGAGCAGGCCCACAAGATCGTGCAGGACAATCGCGGTGCGCTCGATCGACTGCTCGCGCTGCTCGATCCGCTGATCGACAACGTCGGCCAAGCGCAGTAGTACCTCTGGAA
>JBFHXQ010000053.1:0-12043 GCA_041598895.1 Woeseiaceae bacterium
ACTTTGGTGATGTCCGAAGGTGCGAGTTCCGCCAGCGCCGGGTGCGTACCGAGCAGGCACACGAGGATCTGGATGGCACAACCAATATCTCGCCGTGACAGACCGAGTATCGTTTTATGCATCGTCACGGCCATTTAGACGTTGAACCGGAAATGCATCACGTCGCCTTCCTGCA
This sequence comes from Woeseiaceae bacterium, assembly GCA_041598895.1. Taxonomy (GTDB): domain Bacteria; phylum Pseudomonadota; class Gammaproteobacteria; order Steroidobacterales; family Woeseiaceae; genus UBA1847. Next base: position 176 of record JBFHXQ010000053.1, read on the forward strand.
CGACGTAGTCCTTACCTTCCAGGCGCAGGCGCCCTGCTTCTTTCGCGCCCTGCTCGCCGTTGCCAGCGATGTAGTCTTCGTACCTGATAACCTCGGCACGAATAAATCCCCGCTGAAAATCCGTGTGAATCTCACCTGCTGCCTCGGGCGCCGTCGCCCCGATGCGGGACGTCCAGGCCCGCACCTCCTTCGGCCCGGCGGTGAAAAACGTCTGCAGGCCGAGCAGCCGGTACGCGCTCCGAATCACCCGATTGAGCCCCGGCTCCTCGAAACCGAGGTCCGCCAGGAACTCGGCCTTGTCCGCATCGTCGAGCACGGCGATCTCCGCCTCGAGGGCGGCACAGATCGTGACGAGCTCCGCGCCGTCCCGCTCCGCGATGGCCTGAACCGATTCGACGTGCGGATTGTCGACGAAGCCGTCCTCGGAAACGTTCGCGATGTACATTACCGGCTTCGCCGTAATCAGGTGCAGCTCGCGAAGCACCGCGCGTTCGTTGTCGTCGAGCGCGAGCGTCCGGACCGCGAGCCCCTGGTCGAGATGGCCTTTGATCTTGCGGACCGTATCGCGGAAATAAAGCGCGTCTTTCTGGTTCGTCTTCGCGTTGCGTTCGGCCCTGTAAAGCTGCTTCTCGACCGATTCGAGGTCCGCGAGCGCAAGCTCGGTGTTGATCGTCTCGATGTCCTCGGCCGGATCGATCGATCCGGACACGTGCGTCACGTCGTCGTTCTGGAAACACCTCACGACGTGCGCAATGGCTTTCGTTTCCCGGATATTGGCGAGAAACTGATTGCCCAGGCCTTCGCCTTGTGACGCACCGGCCACGAGGCCGGCAATGTCGACGAATTCCATTGTCGTCGGAACAACTTTATCGGGCTTGACGATGTCCGCGAGCACCCGCAGCCGCGGTTCCGGTACCGGCACGACGCCCACGTTCGGGTCGATCGTGCAAAAAGGGTAGTTCTCCGCTGGAATCTCGGCGGCGGTCAGCGCATTGAACAAGGTGGATTTACCGACATTCGGGAGACCGACGATGCCGCAGGTAATCGCCATTCAGCTTGTGCTCTCGGTATGCAGCCGTTTCATCGCAGCATTCAAACCATCATCGATCAGGACCGGAGTGACGGCGAGCGCCTCATCGATCGTCGTCTCGACAGCGGCTTCGACGTCTCCCGAGCCGCGCTTCAGCACGTAGTTCGTCACCTCGTTTTTCTCGCCAGGATGCCCGACGCCGATGCGCAGGCGTATGAAATCCGGTCCGCAATGGCGGATCACGTCGCGCAGCCCGTTATGCCCACCGTGTCCACCGCCTTTCTTGAGGCGGATCGTGCCCGGCGGCAGGTCGATTTCATCGTGCGCAACGAGCAGGCGTTCCGGCCGTAGCCGATAGTAGTCGAGCGCTGCCCGTATCGGCCCGCCGCTGTTGTTCATGTAACTCTGGGGTTTGAGGAGCCAGATGTCGTCGCCGCGGACGCGCACGCGACATGATTCGGCGTCGAATTTCTTCTCGTAGCGGAAACGCCCACCATATTCGCGGGCGAGCGCTTCGACGAACCAGAAGCCGGCATTGTGCAGCGTACGCTCGTAGCGTGGCTCCGGGTTTCCGAGTCCCGCAATAATGCTCAGGTGGGTCGTCATAGCGTGAGATGGTAAATCAAAAAGACCGCCTGTCCGGCGGCCTTTTCGTGCCTAAGCCGATTAGGATCAGTCCTCCGGCGTCTCCTCTTCGGCATCCGCCGACGGCTCCTCGAGGCCCGCTTCGGGCTCGACAGCAATGGCCTCGCCTTCCTCCATTTCCTCTTCCTCGATCGGCACTTCCTTGATGATGTGGATTGAGACGATCACCTGATTCTGTTCGGGTCCCTGCGCCAGCTGCGGGATTTCGACACCGTCCGGCAATTTGATGTCCGACAGGTGCAGCATCTCGTCGAGATCCAGTTGGGAAACGTCGACTTCGAGGTATTCAGGCAGATCTTTCGGCAGGCACACGATCTCGACATCGGTCATCAGATGCGACACCTTGCCGCCGCCCTGCTTGACGCCGACGGCCACGTCTTCGCCGACGAAGTGAATCGGCACATTCATGCGTATCTTTTCGCCGGCAACGACGCGCTGCAGGTCGAGATGCAAAATGCGGCGTTTGGCCGGATGCCGCTGCACGTCCTTGAGGATGGCCGGCTGATTCTTGCCACCGACCTTGACGTTCAGAATGCTCGAATAAAACGATTCGCTCTCGAGCTGCTTCAGGACCTTGTTGTGGTCGAAGCACAGCGGCCGGGGCGGCCGGCCAGCCCCGTAGATGATTGCGGGAACCTTCCCTCTGCGACGCAGGCGGCGGCTCGCACCTTTCCCCGCGTCCTCACGAAATTCCGCAACCAGATCGACATCTTCAGCCATGTCTGAAACTCCACTATCTGATTGAATTAACTCGATAATCTCGAGCCGTTCATCGCCGGAATCGCGACCAAACCCGACGAAGGGCGCGTAGCGTACCGCAAGTGCCGCGTTTCGGCCAGCCGATATCATGCCGAATTGCGCCCGGCGCCAAAGATCATGCCGATGCAAGGCCACCCAGAACACATGAGCGAGAACGTTTGCCCAGCAGCGTCTCGGATCGCGGCTGGGTCGCTCTCATGAGAGATCGCCGTGGGAGCGCCATCTTGGCGCGAGTCGCGGCTGGGTCGCTCTCGCACATCCCTGTGCTCCGCGACATAAGGACTTCCTGTCCAAAAAGCCGCTCCTATGAGAGATCGCCGTGGGAGCGCCATCTTGGCGCGAGTCGCGGCTGGAAGCCGCTCCCACGTTAGAGGCAGCCGGCGGGGCGGCGATATCGGAGCAGCAACTCGGCGGCTTGCCGCTGCGACGCGAGCGGCGCCGCGGAGGCTAATCGACGTACAGGGAGCTGTCGGACTCCTCGTCGGATATACGGCGCATCGTCGCGGCAAGCAGCTCGGCGATCGACAGCTGCCGGATCTTCCTGCAGGCGCGGGCTTCGTCGTTGAGCGGAATCGTATCCGTCACGACAACTTCGTCGAGTTCGGACTCCGAAATTCTGGAAACCGCTGGCCCGGACAGGACCGGATGCGTGATGTATGCATGCACCGTTGCGGCACCCTTTTCTTTCAGTACTGCGGCTGCGTTGCACAGCGTGCCGGCGGTGTCCACCATGTCGTCCATCATAATGCAGTTCTTGCCCCCGACCTCACCTATGATGTTCATCACCTCCGACTGGTTTGCTTTGTCGCGGCGCTTGTCAATGATCACGAGGTCTGCGTCATCGAGGCGCTTAGCTAGGGCGCGGGCACGAACGACACCGCCAACGTCCGGCGAAACAACCACCATTTGCTTGTAGCCGTGTTTCCAGACATCTCCCAGGAGAACCGGAGACGCATAGACATTGTCGACGGCGATGTCGAAAAAGCCCTGGATCTGATCCGCGTGCAGATCGACCGTAAGCAGCCGATCGACTCCTGCGGCGCCGATCATTTTGGCCACGAGCTTTGCCGTAATCGGTACGCGGGCCGCGCGCGGGCGCCGGTCCTGGCGCGCAAATCCAAAGTACGGCACCACGGCCGTGATTCGCGCCGCCGACGCCCTGCGCGCAGCATCGACCATGACCAGCAGCTCCATCAGGTTTTCCGCCGTTGGAGGACACGTGGGTTGCACGATGAACGTCTCGCGACCGCGAATATTCTCGAGAATTTCCACGTTTATTTCGCCGTCGCTGAAGCGCCCGACGTGTGCCCGCGCGAGCGGCACATGGAGGCAGCGCGCGATATCGTGAGCCAGCTTCGGGTGCGCGTTCCCCGAAAAAATGGCCATAGTTGCGAGATCCACGATTAGCCCCCTCGAGCTCGGATGGCTGGGGCGGCAGGATTCGAACCTGCGAATCACGGGATCAAAACCCGTTGCCTTACCGCTTGGCTACGCCCCAACGCTGATTTGCAAAGCGTCCGCGTGCGGCGCAATTTTGCGGTTCGACCCGGTAGGTGTCAAACACGCCGCGCCGGGCCCGCGGTGGCACCCAAGCCAGTCGATATTCACCCATCCATCTGCGTCGTATGCGCTACGGGAGAAAAGCCCAGTCGTCAATTACGAGCCGCACGCGGGCATCGGCATGCTGAGCGGTGAGCCTGCTCGGCATGGGCTGGCCGCCACCAGGCCGGTAGCGCGTAATGGTCACGCGCCAGCCGCCCTGCTCCAGCGCAACGAGTTGCCCACGCGAGTCGACGTTGCTGTCAAACGGGAAATTCGGATCAGGAATCCCCAGCGCCCAATAACGCAGGCTATCGATCGGAATCGTCCATCCGTAACGATGCCTTAGATCCTGCTCGGCGTCCTGCAACTCGGTTCGATCCCCGTCCTTGTCCGTCAGAATGACCGACTTGCCGTCGCCTTCGATGCGCACCGTGCCGATGCCGAGGGGACCGCTGACGGTCGCAGAATACGCCGTGTCGCGCTGCTGCCAGCGTAATTTACCGTTGAAACCGTCGCTGTCCGTCTTGACCGCGATGCGCCCGGAGAAATCCCAGTCCTCTACTGCCGAGAGCACGGCAACTCGCTGTTCCCAGCTGTCGAGGTTCGGCAACAAAATACTCTGTGGCCCGGCGCAGCCGCTGGCCAGCGCGATGCCGAGCAGCAGCGGAATGAGCCGCAGCCTGTCCGGCACCGGCGTCTTTACTCCGGGAACAGCCGCTCGCGGACATCGGCGAGCAGCTTGCTGTCGGGATCTTTCTCCAGGGCACTTTCCAGCACGGCCGCCGCCTCGTCCGGCCGATCGAGCGCGACGAGAACCTCGACGATGTGCGCGGCCACTTCGTGATCCGGAAATGCCGCATACGCTTTTTCGAGTTCCACGAGCGCGGCGGCGTGATATCCGCGCTTGTGCAAAACCCAGCCCAGACTGTCGATGATTGCCGGACTGTCCGGATCGTACTTCAGCGCCTTGCGGATCAACCGCTCGGATTCCCGGTACTTCGTGGTTCGGTCGGCCAGCGTGTAGCCCAGGGCGTTCAGGGACAGGGGGCTGTCCGGCCAGCGCCGGACGGCGCGCCGGTATGCCACAAGCGCATCATCGAGCCGTCCCATTCGCAGCAGGAGTTCGGCGCGACCAAGCACCGTCCCTTCGTCGTCCGGGCGGTACCTTACCGCCTTGTCGTAGATCGCGAGGGACTCCGGATATCGCTCGAGCGACGCGAGCAGCTGCGCCTTGGCGAGCAGGATGTCGATTGCGAAGCGCGGACTTTTGTCCGCAAACGTGTCCAGATGGTCCAGCGCGGCATCGGGGTTCTCCTGCTCAAATGCGATAAGTGCGCTTGCCCGGCGTTGTGACATCACCGCGTTCGGACCGCTTGTTACTTCCGCGTACAGGCGCAGCGCCCTGTCGACTTCGCCGCGGACATCGGCGATGCGGGCCAGATAATACAGCGCGTCCATGGTGAAACGCCGCGTTGCCAGCAAGTCCTCGAAATCGTCCCAGGCTGCGTCCAGGTTCTGCTCACGAAAGTTGATAATCGCCATCATGCGCAACGCGTCCGCTCTCGATGGCTGCTCGAGCAATATCTGATTCACCTGGCTCAGCGCGTCGTCATTTCGATCGGCCGCCATGTACATGAGCGCGAGCTCCATGCGTGCATCCGGATCCGGATCCGGATCGTCGCCGATTATTCGCGCCGTATAGTCGATCGCCTCGTCTGCCTGACCGTCCAGCAGCAGCGCCCTCGCGTACAGCAATTTCGGTTTAAGCCATTCGCTGTCGAGCTCCATCGCTTTTTGCGCCCGCTGCCTGGCAACCTCGAGCTCCTCCGCCTGCAAAGCCATGACTGCGACCGCGTAGTGCGCCAGCGCCGACTCCTGGTAGGGCTTGGCCAGCGTGCGCATCAGCGCGTAGCCGTTTTCGGGATCCTCGTCCGACAGTACCTGTACGAGCGACAGCAGCCGCTGGTCCGGAGGCTCGTCGCCGCGTTCAACGAGCGCGCGAAAATTTCGGCGCGCCGCCCGCTGCTGCCCCAGACGCAGCTGCAGCTGGGCCGTATACAAGAGCGCCTCGTCGCTGTCGGCCTCGAGCGCCAGCCACCGCTTTGCCGCTGCGAGCGCCACGTCGCTGAATCCGAAACCGAACGCAACGTGCGTCGCCTGGCGCGCGATCTCGGCGCTGCTGCTCAGTTCAGCCGCTTTGCGGTATTCCCGGGCTGCCTCGAGGTATTCGTCGCGGGAGAGCGCAACCTCCGCAGCCAGCAGGTGCGCACTGGCGCCCGAGGATTCGGAATCGTCGGCGAATGCCAAACCCGCAGCACCGAGGAGCAAGTACATTGCGACGAGCCCGGAGCGGACAAGGCGTCCCGGTCGAAAGCGCTGGCGTGGAATCATTTGTGGCAAGGTCTGGGAGTCACTTTCAGCGGTGATCGACCATCCGCGATGATCGATCCGGTTCTATGTGACAGACAAGCAACCGAGCCCTCAGTTCGCTTATGATACGCATTCAATGACAGGAATCCTCGGGGCGCGTAATCGGCGCCACATCGCAAATCCTCTATGCGGCTGCAAATACTCGGGCTGAACCATAACACGGCGCCCGTCGAAATTCGCGAGCAGGTAGTCTTTGCCGGCGCCGACATAAGCGCCGCGCTCGACAAGGTAGCTGCGCTCGACGGCATCGAGGAAGTCGTTTTGTTGTCAACCTGCAATCGGACAGAATTTTACGTGGTCGGTAGTGTCTCGGGGTGCGAGGCGTTGACTGCCTGGCTGCGCGATGAACGAAACCTGGATCCGTCGTTTGGTGACACGCTTTTTTCCTACCGGGACGATGAGGCAATTCGGCACCTGTTCAAGGTGGCGTGCGGGCTGGATTCGATGGTGTTGGGCGAGCCGCAAATACTCGGGCAACTAAAAGAGGCATTCAGGATAGCGGAACGGGCAGGAACGACCGGCAAGCAGCTATCACAGCTTCTTCAACACACCTTTTCGGTTGCGAAAAAAGTGCGCACCGATACCGAGATTGGCGCAAGTCCGGTATCCGTGGCCTCGGCTGCCGTAAGCCTTGCGCAGCAGTTTTTCGCCGGTTTCTCGCAGCACACCGCGCTGCTCGTCGGTGCGGGGATGACGGTCGAGATTCTGGCCCGTCATCTTTCAGCGAAACGCATTGGCCGGTTGTTCGTCGCGAATCGTGATTTCGACCGCGCCCGCAATCTGGCAAGTGAATACGGCGGCTTCGCGGTGCCGCTGTCGGAACTCGGCGGTACGCTGCCCGAGGCCGATATTCTCATCACGTCGACTGCCAGTCCCGAGCCAATCGTCAGGCTCGACCAGATGCAAGCGGCGATTGCCGCGCGGCGACGTAAACCGATTTTCGCCGTGGACATCGCCGTGCCGCGGGACATCGACGCTGCGGTTGCCGAGCTGGAGGACGTCTACCTTTATACGATCGACGACCTCGACAAGGTCGTACTCGACGGTCAGGGTAATCGTGAAGCTGCCGCTGTCGATGCAGAACGAATATTGGACGAGGAAATCGTTCGCTACCTGAGTATCAGGCGGGCGAAACAGGTTGCCCCGGTCATCGCCGCCTTGAGAGAGCACGCAGAGACCCTCCGCGGCGAAGTTCTGCGCGACGCCGAAAAGCGGCTTGCCAAGGGCGTAGGCACGGATGAGGTCATGGACTACGTTACGGCAGCGCTGATGAAAAAACTGCTGCATCGCCCGAGCGTTCGACTGCGGGAGGCGGGTGAATCCTCGGACAACGAGTTGATTTCGGCAGCGCGAGCCCTGTTCGGCCTCGATGACGAGCAAGATCGATGAAAGAAACAATTCGCCACAAGCTGGACAGCGTGCGCGAGCGCTTCGAGGAGCTCGCAGGACTGCTCGCGGACCCCGATATCATCGGCGACCAGCATCAGTTTCGCGCGCTGTCGAAAGAATATGCCCGGATCGAGCCCATCGTCGCCCTGTTTGCAAAATTCGAGGCAATCGATGGCGACGTCGCAGCCGCCCGAGAGCTGGCCGAAGACAGCGATGCCGACATCCGAAGCATGGGCGAGGAAGAACTGCAGAAACTCTCGACCCGCAGGGAGGAGCTGCTGCTATCGCTGCAGAGGGCGCTGATTCCCGCCGACCCGCACGATGACGCCAACGTGTATCTCGAAATCCGGGCAGGCACCGGCGGCGACGAGGCCGCGATATTTGCCGGTGACCTGTTTCGCATGTATTCGAAATACGCTGAGGCGCAGGGCTGGACTGTCGAAATCCTGAGCGCGCGCGAGGGCGAGCACGGAGGTTACAAAGAAATCATCAGTCGTGTAAGCGGCGCGGACATTTACGCGAAGCTAAAGTTCGAATCCGGGGCCCACCGCGTACAGCGCGTCCCCGCGACGGAATCGCAGGGTCGTATTCACACGTCCGCGTGCACGGTTGCCGTATTGCCCGAGCCTGACGAGGTCGAAGCTATCGACATCAATCCATCGGATTTGCGTATCGACACCTATCGCGCGTCCGGCGCCGGTGGCCAGCACGTCAACAAGACCGATTCGGCGGTGCGGCTGACCCATTTGCCGAGCGGAATCGTCGTCGAATGCCAGGACGAACGATCGCAGCACAAGAACAGGGCCAGGGCGATGGCGCTTCTTCAGGCGCGCCTGCTCGACGCGCAGGTGGTCAAGCAGGAGACGGAACAAGCCGAAAGGCGTCGCCTGCTCGTCGGCTCCGGCGACCGTTCGGAACGCATTCGCACGTACAACTATCCTCAGGGGCGGGTCACGGACCACCGCATCAACCTGACGCTGTACAAGCTGGAAGAGATCCTCGAGGGCAGCCTTGATCAGGTCATCGGGCCCCTGGTCAACGAGTACCAGGCGGATCAGCTTGCCGCGCTGGCGGGCTGACTGACGGCGCCTATTGGATCTGTCGGCGGAGGTAGTTCAGAACGTCCGAACGTGTAATCAGACCCAGAAATTCCTCACTGTCCATGATTGCCGCGTACGGCTGTACGTGGAGCATCGCGACGAGATTGTTAAGGTTCGTATCCTTCTCGAGTTTGATGAACGCGGTCTGCATTGCCTCGGCTACGGGTGACACCATGAGCTCCGGCTTGCCGAACACGAACCGCAAGATAGCGTCTTCGGTCACGACACCCACAAGACGACCATCCTCCATTACCGGCAGCTGCGAGAACCCGGCGTTCCGCAAACGATTGTGCGCAGTCGTAAGGATGTCGCCCGGGCCGACCGTAATCGTTGCATGCTCGCTGTGCGGCCGGCCGATCAGATCGCGCAGGTCGCCGAATGCATCGCGCTGTATAAAACCCTGATCTTCCATCCAGAAATCGTTGAACAGCTTCGACAGATATTTGTTGCCGGTATCACACGCAAACGTCACGACCCGCTTGGGTTCTGACTGCTCGCGGCAGTAGCGAAGCGCCGCGGCGAGCAGCGTTCCGGTCGAGGACCCTGCGAGCAGCCCCTCGCGCTCGAGAAGCTGCCGCGCCGTCGCAAAAGACTCGGCATCACTGATCGCGTAAGCTTTCGTGACCCGACTGAAATCCGCGATCACAGGGATAAAGTCCTCGCCTATGCCTTCGACCAGCCAGCTGCCGCCCTTGGCCGTCAGTTTGCCGTCGTTGATGTACGTCGCAAGGATCGACCCGACAGGATCGGCAAGCACGAGCTCGACCTGCGGCGCATGCTCCGCAATGTACTCGCCAAGCCCGGTAACCGTGCCGCTCGAACCGACGCCGAGCACGATCGCGTCGAGCTGGCCCTGCATCTGGTCGAGAATCTCCGGTGCTGTGGTCTGTTCGTGCGCGAGAGGGTTGTCCGGGTTACCGAACTGGTTTATGAAGTAGGCGCCCTGCTCCTCGGCGATCCGGCGCCCGAGATCCTGATAATATTCCGGATGCCCTTTGCCGACGTCGGAGCGGGTCAGTACCACATCCGCACCCATGGCGCGCAGGTTGAAGATCTTTTCCTGGCTCATCTTGTCCGGCAGGACCAGAATCAGTTTGTAGCCCTTTTGCGCCGCAACCAGCGCAAGTCCGATGCCCGTATTGCCGGCGGTCGCCTCCACCAGCGTGTCGCCGGGCTGGATATCGCCGCGCCGCTCCGCCTCCGTGATCATCGATACGCCGATGCGGTCCTTGATCGAGCCGCCCGGATTCATGAGTTCGAGCTTGATAAACAGGCTGCACGGGCCGGTGTCGAACTTCGATACCTCGAGCATCGGAGTACGCCCGATCATATCGAGTATGTTGGCATACACGTTCATGGCAATTTAAGGTTGGCGTTGGGCTGCGGCAGTGTACGCGAACGCCGTGTGTAACGACCAGCCCCGGACCCGTGAATCATGCGTGAATCTGCCCCGATATCCGAAATGCTTGCCAGCGCAGCCGCGACCCTCGGGCCCGTAAGCGACTGTGCCCGCCTGGAGGCAGAAACGCTTCTGGCCCGCGCGATCGACGTGTCGCGCGCGTATCTGTTCGCGCATCCCGAAGATCGACTCGATTGGGCGGCGGAGATCCGTCTGCAGGCAATGCTCGCAAGAAGACTGGCCGGCGAGCCCATAGCCTACATCACGGGTACGAAAGAATTCTGGTCGCTCGAGCTGATGGTGAGTCCGGCCACGCTCGTACCGAGACCCGAAACCGAGTTGCTCGTCGAACTCGCCCTTCGCGAGTTGCCGCGGCGTGCAGAAAAACGTGTACTGGACCTCGGTACCGGCTGCGGCGCAATAGCTGCAGCGATTGCCAGCGAGCGACCTCTGTGCCGGATCACGGCGATTGATATCGATGCTGATGCAGTGGTTGTCGCTGCCGAAAACATGCGCCAGCTGGAACTTGAAAACGTAGCTTGCCTGCAGGGCGACTGGACCAGTCCGGTACGCGACCGACGCTTCGACATGATCGTGTCGAATCCTCCGTATGTCGCGAACGACGATCCCGCGCTTCACGAACTTCGCGCGGAGCCCGACATCGCACTCGTTGCCGGTAAGGACGGGCTCGACGCGCTTCGCGTGCTCGTGCGCGACTGCATGCCTCTGCTCGAGCGCGACGGCATGTTGCTGGTCGAACACGGCCACGATCAGGCACAGGCGGTTGCCGAGCTGCTGCGTCTTGCAGGGTGGGAGGGCATACGCTGCTTCCCGGACTATGCCGGCAGGCCGCGCGTCTCGCAGGCGACCCGAGAATGACGCTGCGCATGGTACAAAAGGTCCGTACAATCTGCGCTGACCACACTAACTGACCGAAAGGCGAGATTTCATGATAACGATCAAGACGAATCACGGCGATATCGGCGTCGAGCTCTTCGACGAAAAAGCCCCTGCCACCTGTGAAAATTTTCGCCAATACGTTCAGGACGGCTTTTTTGCAGATACGGTTTTCCATCGGGTGATTCCAAATTTTATGATCCAGGGAGGCGGCCTGGATGAAAATCTCGTTAACAAATCCACCCGTGACCCGATCAAGAACGAGGCGGACAACGGCGAATCCAACCTTCGGGGGACGCTCGCCATGGCGCGAACCAGCATCGTCGACAGCGCAACCTCGCAGTTTTTCATCAACTTGCGGGACAACGACTTCCTCAATCACAGCGGTCGCGACTTCGGCTATGCCGTGTTCGGTCGCGTTGCGACGGGAATGTCCGTCGTCGATGCCATCGCGGCGGTGCCGACCGAGAGTCGCGGCGGGCACCAGGACGTGCCGGTCGAAACCGTTCGAATCGTCGATATCACGATCGACGATTGAGTTCGCTGCCCATGTAGACTGCGACGTCGATGACGACCAGGGGGGCGCGCACCGTGTGGCACAGACTCGTGCAGGCCGCGGCGCTTGCGACCGCTGCATTCTCGCTTCTTACGCTGCTCGACGAGCAGCATCGCCTCCT
>JBFHXQ010000054.1:0-11909 GCA_041598895.1 Woeseiaceae bacterium
CGGATGTCGGCGCCTTCCGTCTCGTGGAGCGTCGATTTACCCGGCTCGAGCAGGCGCCCGCTGACGCGATCCAGCCGCGCCGGGAGATTTCCGTCGACGACGGGATACAGGGCAACGCCGGTTGCCGCGCGTTTGCTGAGTTCGGCAATCCATTCCACGCCGAGGAACTGTCCGGTAATCATGCTACCGGCAATGGGTCCGTGGCCCTCGCTGGTGAGGATCGGGTAGGAGACGACCTGCAGGATGCCGGATCGGGTTTGGAGCAAACCCTTTACGGCGCTCGACGTCGAGTCGTGCGTGACGAGCGGGTGGCCTGGTCGCAGCGGCGTCAGCAATTCATTGTCGATATCCAGCAGCTGTCCGCTCTCAGGATGCGTGAGCACGCCCGACAGCAGCAGGCCATCAGCGTCGTAAATGAGCATCATGTGCAAATCGAGGCTGTGCCAATAGGCGGGATCGATGTTCTCGTCGACGTACTCCGGCCGATAACCCCGCACGTAATCGTAGGTCTGGTCCCAGATGGAGTATTCCACGTTCATGATTTCGAGGCCGCGAAGATCGCTGTCGAGAATGTGCAGGATGCGTTCGAGGTCCTGCGACGCGGAGTGGCGCTCGACGGCCTGAAACGCCGGGTAGATCGTGAGCTGCAGCGCAGCATAGCTGCCGATCGACAGACAGGCGCCGAGTCCCAGAAACAGGATGATGATTTTCTTGCCGAGCGACATCGTGTGGTACGGCCACTCCTGGGCGCATGTGCCCGTCTGGACATCGGCTTTGCCGCCGGCCGAGCCCGTTGCGGAACGAGGCCAGGCCTCGGATATACCCGCGTTTTATCGGCCAGCTGGCCAATTTCTGAAGTGCCGGATGCCGCGTAATTCGACATAATTCGTCGGTCGGTGCTCAAGCGCCGTCTGCCGCCGGGGCAAGCAGAAGTCGACCGATCAGGGACAGGACATGCGTATCGATGCGATAGCGGTGGGCAATAATCCGCCCGACGACGTCAACGTCATCGTCGAGGTGCCGCTCGGCGGGCAGCCGATAAAATACGAGCTCGACAAGGAAGCCGGAACACTCGTCGTCGATCGCTTTCTGTATACGCCGATGGCCTACCCGGGAAACTACGGGTTCGTGCCACACACGCTGTCCGAGGACGGTGACCCGATCGACGTGCTCGTCTGCAATACGCGTGAGCTCGCGCCGGCCTGCGTCATAAATGTGCGACCGATCGGTGTCCTGATCATGGAGGACAATTCCGGACAGGACGAAAAAGTGCTCGCGGTGCCGTCGAGCGGCCTGACGAGGCGATACGACCACGTCCACGAGTTCTCGGATCTGCCCGAAATCACGCTGCAGCAGATCGAGCACTTTTTCGAGCACTACAAGGATCTGGAACCGGGCAAGTGGGTCAGGATCGGCGACTGGTATGGGGCGGCCAAGGCCCGTGAGCTGATCGTCGCGGCCATCGAGCGGGTTGCCTCGAGCTGATCACGGTATCCGGCGCGGCGTATTCCGCGTCGAACAAGCAGCCCCGGCCCCGACGCTGTTTCATTTCGCTGGCGGTCAGCACTATCATGGATTGGGCGGGCAACGAGTGGGTGATGCAATGCCGGGCAAATATTTCGAAGAATTCGCGGTTGGACAGACATTCGAGCATCCGATTCGCCGTACGATCACGGAAGCGGACAACGTCCTCATCACGACGCTGACGCACAATCCCGCGGCGCTGCACCTTGATGCCGAATACATGAAGTCCACGGAATTCAAGAAGCCGCTGGTGAACAGCTGCCTGACGCTCGGCTTGATGGTAGGCATATCAGTGAATGACCTGACCCACGGTACGACCGTCGCGAATCTCGGCTGGGATGAAGTCCGCTTTCCGAAACCGCTGTTTCCCGGCGATACGATCCACGTTCAGTCGGAAGTCCTGGAGGTCCGGGAGTCGCGCTCGCGACCGGAAAACGGGATTGTGACGTTCGCTCACCGCGCCTTCAATCAGCACGACCAACTCGTCGGCGTATGCAAGCGCACGGCGTTGATGCTCAGGAAGCCTGCATGAACCGCAGCTATCTGTTCGTGCCCGCAGACAGCGAGCGCAAACTGGAAAAGGCGGCAGATGCCGGAGCCGACGCGCTGATTTTCGATCTCGAAGACTCGGTTGCACCGGCCGTACGACCCGCGGCACGAGACCTGGCGCGAGAGCACGCGGCCCGCCTCGCCAACGCCTGGATTCGAATCAATTCGCTCGATACGGACGATGCCGAGAAGGACCTGGCGGCCGTGATGCCGGCTGCCCCAGCGGGAATCGTGTTGCCCAAACTGCGGACTGGCAGCGATGCAGCGCGGCTTGCACAACTGCTCGATGACCTGGAGAAGGCGCACGGAATTGCAGCCGGTCAAACTCGAATTCTCGCGATCTGCACGGAACGCCCGGAGGCGCTTTTTAACCTGCATACTTATATAAACGCCACACCAAGACTTGCGGCGTTATCCTGGGGCGCCGAGGACCTCAGCGCGGCGCTCGGCGCGTCGGCAGTGCGCGACGATAACGGACACTGGCATCCGCCGTATGAACTTGCCCGCTCGCTGTGCCTCTTGGCAGCTGCCGCCGCCGAGCTCCAAGCGGTCGACACGGTTTTTACCGATTTCCGCGATCTTGCCGGTTTACGACAGTATGCGCTTCGCGCCCGACGGGACGGCTTCACGGGCATGCTCGCCATCCATCCTGCGCAGGTCGAAGTCATCAACGACGCGTTCAGGCCGACGCCCGAGGAGATCGAACGGGCCCAGCGGATCGTCGCGCTGTTTGCCGCAAATCCCGGCACGGGCACCCTGGGACTCGACGGCGTGATGATCGATCGGCCTCACCTCGTCGCCGCCCAGCGCCTGCTCGAGCTGGCAAGAAAACTCAAATAAAACTATGAGAGGTGGTTCATGAGTGATATTCATCCCGTAGACCCAAATGTCCGGTCCCATGCCCTGATCGATGAAGCCGGCTACGAGTCGATGTATGCGCGCTCCGTCGAAGACAACCAGGACTTCTGGGCCGAGCAGGCGCGGCGAATCGACTGGATACGGCCGTTCGGGAAAATCAAGGACGTCTCGTTCGCGCGCGACGATCTGCACATTCGCTGGTATGACGATGGCACGCTGAACGTCTGTTTCAACTGCGTCGACCGGCACCTCGAAAGAAAAGCCGACGACGTCGCAATCCTATGGGAAGGGGACGACCCCTCGCGTGATCTCACGATCACGTACCGGGAATTGCACGCGCGAGTCTGTCGTTTCGCGAACGCATTGAAAGAGCTCGGTGCCAGGAAGGGCGATCGGGTTACGATTTACATGCCGATGATTCCGGAGGCCGCTGTGGCGATGCTCGCCTGCGCGCGAATCGGTGCGGTTCACTCCGTCGTCTTCGGCGGTTTTTCTCCGGATGCGCTGGCCGGCCGAATCCACGACTGCGAATCGACAATTGTTGTCACGGCCGACGAGGGCGTCCGAGGCGGCAAGAAGATCCCGCTCAAAGCCAATGTCGACGCGGCAGCGCAGAACGAAGCCGTAAAGACGCTCGAGCGTGTCCTGGTCGTTCGCAACACGGGGAATGCGGTGAACTGGGTGGACGGCCGCGACGCCTGGCTACACGAACTCGAAGCCGGCGTCGACGCCGATTGCCCGTGCGAGGAAATGGGTGCCGAGGATCCGCTGTTCATCCTGTACACGTCCGGCTCGACGGGCAAGCCCAAGGGGGTGCTGCACACGAGCGGCGGCTACCTGGTCTATGCTGCGCTGACTCACGAATATGTCTTCGATTACCAGCCGGGCGACGTGTACTGGTGTACGGCCGACGTCGGCTGGGTAACGGGCCACAGTTACATTGTCTATGGCCCACTGGCGAACGGGGCCATCACGCTGATGTTCGAAGGCGTGCCGAATTACCCGTCGTCGTCCCGTTTCTGGGAAGTCTGCGACAAACACGATGTCAACATACTGTATACGGCGCCGACGGCAATCCGTGCGTTGATGCGCGAGGGCGACGAGCCGGTCAAGCGCACGTCGCGAAAGTCACTGCGCCTGCTCGGATCCGTCGGTGAGCCGATCAATCCGGAAGCCTGGGAGTGGTACTACAATGTCGTCGGGGACGGGCGCTGCCCGATCGTCGACACCTGGTGGCAGACGGAAACGGGCGGCATCCTGATCAGCCCGCTGCCCGGCGCAACCGCGCTGAAGCCCGGATCGGCAACCCGACCGCTGTTCGGTATTCAGCCGGCGATTGTCGATGCTGACGGCAACGAGCTCGACGGCGCCGCCGAGGGTAACCTGGTCATCACGGACAGCTGGCCGGGCCAGATGCGTACGGTATACGGTGACCATCAGCGCTTCATCGATACCTATTTCTCGACGTTCGCGGGTACGTATTTCACCGGTGACGGCGCCCGACGCGACGAGGACGGCTACTACTGGATCACCGGTCGGGTCGACGATGTGCTGAACGTTTCCGGACACCGCATGGGTACGGCCGAAATCGAGAGCTCGCTCGTCGCGCACAGCAGCGTTGCCGAAGCGGCGGTCGTTGGTTACCCGCACGACATCAAGGGGCAGGGTATCTACGCGTACGTTACGCTGATGGAAGGGCAGTCGCCGAGCGCTGAGCTGGAAGCGGAGTTGCGCCAATGGGTACGCAAGGATATCGGTCCGATTGCAACGCCGGACCTCTTGCAGTGGGCGCCCGGATTACCGAAGACGCGTTCCGGCAAAATCATGCGCCGAATATTGCGCAAGATTGCCGCAAACGACTTTAAGGAATTGGGCGATACCTCGACGCTGGCCGATCCCGCCGTCGTAGACGACCTGATCGAGAATCGTCGGAATCGCGGCTAGCCGGGCTTACGATGCCACCTTGGCGGCGCCGGGCGTTTTGTCGTCCGGGTCGTTCTCGGCCTCGTCGAAGGCGACGACGGTCTTCAACACGTCCGTACTGCTGCGCTCCATACGCTTGAAGTCGGCGATCTGTCGCTCGTACGCTTTGACGAACTCCTCCGCGAACATCTGCGGAAATCGGCCGCCGCCCTTCTCCGTCATGATCGGATACAGCTCCGTATACAGCTGCCAGTACTTGAGCTGCGTCATCACCTTGAGCGGCGGCTTGCGCTTGAGCGTGCGTTCAAATCCGGCCTCAAGCTCTTCCGGGTCGAATCGATCCGCGAATTCGACGAACGCATGGTTCATCGCGTCGAGAAACGCATCCTGATGGTACAAAAGGTCGCGACAGACCTCGCGAACCGCATCCTTGCCGCCCAGATACTCGCCGCTGCCGCCGACCAGCAGCTGCATCAGTGACGCGTTGGCGTTCGCGGAAAGCTTCAGCGGATTGTTGTGCCTCGGCAGTACCGTCGTCTGGTTCAGGCGAAACGCGTTTTTGAGCGTGGCGCGGCTCGTAAGGAGTCCGGCGATGCCCGTAACAAACTCACGCAGCACCTGGCCTGCATTTCGCATGACCGCCGTCATGTCGACGGATGGATGCAGCTCGCTGCGACTGACGCCGACACCGTCGAGAAACGCGTCGAGCAGATCCGAATCCGTAACCGCGGCGCCGGCAGGCGCGGCTGCGGCCGGCGTCTCCGGCGGGGGAGGTGCCTTCGGTTCGGGGGCCGCCGGAGGGGACTCCTTCTGACCGCCTGCGTCGTCGTCACTGAACAGCACGGATCTGAATTCGTCGTCGCCGGTGATTTCTTCCTCGTCAAGCAGCGCTACGCCGGTTTTGGTCGGCACCTCATCGACGAGCTGTTCGATGTGGTCCGGCACGACGCTGGGCGGCGGATCTTCCGGAATTTCGAGGTCTTCACCCTCGTCGATCGTCACGACGAATTCGAAATCGCCCATGCGCAGCCTGTCGCCGTTGAACAGGCGCCGCGGATGGCCTTTTCCGATCGGCTCGGCTTCGTCGTTGACGTAAACACCGTTGGTGCTGGTGTCGGCGAGAAAATACGCGCCGCCCTGGTAGTCGATCGTCGCGTGTCGTCCTGAGATATAACGGTCTGCGTCGGGAAGAATCCAGTTGTTTTTCAGCGAGCGACCGATCGTACCGCCCGACGCATCGAATACGTGTACGGCATCGTCGCCAAAAAACTCTCGGTGATCACTGACGATTTCTAATTGAAGCGACATGAGGGCACTCGATGTTTTTGCCGGGAACGGCACTGTGCCGCCCGGATTTGCGTTCAGGCGTGAATAGTGACGATAAACAAGGGGCTACGCTGCCAAACAGTTCACATAATCGAGTCTCCGCGGACGTACGGCAGGCGTTGCTTTATGTCAAAAAACGACCAGATGCGGGATCATTGCTCTGGGCAACGCGATCGTGGCGGGTGACAGGCAGTTGCCATGACGCCGCGGACTCTGCTGTACTGTGCGCGGCTGCAGATCCCGGGGCGAGCGCGACAAAATGAGCAAGAAGACCCTCTACAAGGTCGTTTTCATGAGCCAGGGGCAGGTGTACGAAGTCTACGCTCGCAGCGTCGGCCACGGGGACCTGTTCGGCTTCGTGGAGGTCGAGGAACTCGTCTTCGGCGAGCGCACCACGCTGGTCGTTGACCCGTCCGAAGAGAAGATCAAATCCGAGTTTGCGGGCGTAAAGCGGACCTATCTGCCGCTGCATTCGATCCTGCGCATCGACGAGGTCGAGAAGGAAGGGCTATCGAAAATTACCAAGGTCGAGGGCAGCAACGTGGCGCAGTTCCCGATGCCGATTTACACGCCGAGCGACTCCGGCACGTAAGCGTCGCAGGGACATTCCAGAATCGCGGAGACATTCCGCGCTCCGGCGACTTTCCGCTGCGCGGAAAGTCCCCTCGAATGCCTTTTGGTCCGCACGGCCGGCCTCCCGTAACCAGGAATTCCCGGGAGCGATCGCGTCGTGCACGATGGCGTGCAGCTCAATCGCCCCTTTTGTATCATCCCCGCTCACGCCACACGCACCGACGGATTTCGTTCGCTTGTCGACAGCCGCCCCTGAGCCAGAGTCTCGAGCAGCCACCGAATTGCTGGCGCTTCACGGCGGGCGCGCGTTGTCCGATTTTCGCCTGGCCGGCCTGCTGGCGGAACTCAAGGCTCGCGATGAGCGCGTCGCCGCGCTGTCCGCAAGCTACATCTTCTTTGTCGAACTGACCGAAGCGCTCGACGAAGGGTCGGGCGGGCGTCTTGGCGCGCTGCTGCATGCCCGCGCCCGGTCGGAGGATCCGGGCAGCAACGACCTGCCCGTAATCGTGGTGCCGAGACCGGGCACCATCTCGCCGTGGTCCAGCAAGGCCACCGATATCGCGAGAGCCTGCGGGCTCGATGCAGTCGCCCGCATCGAGCGGGGAATTCGCTATGCAGTAAGGCTCCGTGAACGTCTCGATGCCGACAAACTGGCCGACGTAGGGGCACCGCTTTTCGACCGCATGACCGAGCGCCTGCTTTTCGATGCGGAGGATGCGGCTGCTCTGTTCGACCATCATCCGCCGGCCCCACTGGTCCGGATACCTGTGTCCGCCGTCGGGCGGCGGGCACTGGAGGCAGCGAACACGCAACTCGGTCTTGCGCTTACCGGCGACGAAATCGATTATTTGCTGGCCTGCTTTGCGGAGCTCGGCCGGGATCCGTCGGATGCCGAGCTGATGATGTTTGCGCAGGCCAACTCGGAGCATTGCCGTCACAAGATCTTCAATGCGGACTGGATCATCGACGGCCGCCGCCGGCAGCAGCGCCTGTTCGGAATGATCCGGGCAACCACGGAGGCGGCCCCCGAAGGGGTGCTGTCCGCGTACGCTGATAATGCCGCGGTGATTCGGGGCTCGTCGGGTGCACGGCTTCTTGTCACCCCGGACAGTCGGCAGTATTGCGTGAGCGACGAGCCGATCCACATTCTGCTGAAAGTGGAGACGCATAATCACCCAACCGCGATTTCGCCGTTTCCCGGTGCCGCCACCGGTGCCGGCGGCGAGATTCGTGACGAGGGAGCGACGGGACTCGGCGCGAAGCCGAAGGCGGGCCTGACCGGGTTTACCACGTCGCATCTCAGGCTTGCGGACATCGATGCGCCCTGGGAGACGGGCTTTCCGCATCCCGATCGCATGGCGACACCGCTCGAGATCATGACCGAGGGACCGATCGGGGGCGCGGCTTTCAACAACGAGTTTGGCAGGCCGAACCTGCTCGGCTATTTTCGAACCTACGAGGCGCGGTTGCCCGACCTGCCTGACAACGAGATTCGCGGTTATCACAAGCCGATCATGATTGCCGGCGGCGTCGGCAATGTGCGCGAGGAACATGCGCTGAAGCGCGACGTACCGGTCGGGGCAAAGGTCGTGGTCATCGGCGGCCCTGCAATGCTGATCGGCCTCGGCGGCGGCGCGGCGTCAAGCCTCGCAAGCGGGACGAGCTCCGAGGACCTCGATTTCGCATCGGTGCAGCGGGGCAATCCCGAGATGCAGCGGCGGGCTCAGGAAGTCATCGACCGCTGCTGGGCGATGGGTGCAACGAATCCGATTCTACTGATCCACGATGTGGGCGCTGGCGGTCTTTCGAACGCCGTACCCGAAGCGGTGAATCACTCCGGACGCGGGGCGTGTATCGAACTGCGCGACGTCGACAACGCCGAGCCGGGCATGTCGCCGATGGGAATCTGGTGCAACGAGGCTCAGGAACGCTACGTTCTGATCGTCGCGGAGGATCGACTGCCGGAATTCGAGGCGATGTGTCGGCGCGAACGCTGCCCCGTGTCGGTGATCGGCGAACTGACGGACGACGGACGCCTCGTCGTCACCGATCGAGTGCTCGACGATACGCCGATCGACATGCCGATGCAGATGCTGCTCGGAAACCCGCCGAAAATGATCCGCGACGTCGCGAGCGTGCCGTCGGCGGCGGCGGACTTCGATTTCGACGGCATTCGCCTCGAAGAGGCGCTGCGCAGGGTCCTGCGGTTTCCGGCCGTCGCCGACAAATCCTTCCTGATACACATCGGAGACCGAACGGTGGGCGGCCTCAGCGTTCGTGACCAGCTCGTCGGTCCGTGGCAGGTTCCGGTAAGCGACATGGCAATTACGGCGTCGGACTACGTCGGATATACGGGCGAGGCCATGGCGATGGGTGAACGCACGCCGCTCGCCGTACTGAACGCGCCTGCATCGGGACGCATGGCAGTGGCGGAAGCGATAACGAACATTGCCGCCGCCGCGATCGACGGGATCGGTGACATTCGGTTGTCGGCAAACTGGATGGCCGCCGCGAATCACCCCGGCGAAGACGCAAAGCTTTACGAAACGGTGACGGCGGTCAGCGAATTCTGCCGCGCCCTCGGCATCGCGATACCGGTCGGCAAGGATTCCCTGTCGATGCGCGCACGTTGGCAGGACGGCGACGACGAATACCAGGTCGTCGCGCCCGTGTCACTGATCGTGTCGGCATTTGCCCCGGTGACCGACGTGCGCCGTCACCTGACGCCGCAACTCCGGCGCACCGACGAGCCGAGCTATCTGCTGTTGTTCGATCTCGGCGACGGCAGGAACCGACTCGGTGGTTCCGTGCTGAGCCAGGTGTACGGCCGGTCCGGCGGTGAGGCGCCGGATCTCGATGAAGCTGTTGCCCTGCAAAACTTTTTCGCAGCGATCCAGGAGCTCAGCGCGCGCGGCATGCTGCTTGCGTATCACGATCGCAGCGACGGCGGGCTGCTTGCAACGGTTTCCGAGATGATGTTCGCCGGGCGTCTCGGGGTGGCGCTGCAGTTTGACGGAACCGATCGTGAGCTTTTGGCACAGCTCTTCAGCGAGGAAGCCGGGGCGGTTGTGCAGGTAGCGCGCAATCAGCTGACCCAGATACAAATGGTGCTCGATCGCACGGGGGCCAAAGCCACCGCAATCGGCCGCGTGACGTCCGAGCAGAAACTCGTGATACAGAGCGGAAGCCAGGTCGTAACGAAGATAGAGCGAAAGGAGTTGCAGCGTGAGTGGTCGCAGACCAGCTACCGCATCCAGTCGCGGCGCGACAATCCCGCGACTGCGAAGCAGGAATTCGATTGCATACTCGACGACGACGATCCGGGCCTGAACGTCGCGCTCACGTTCGACCCCGGCGACGACATCGTGCGTGCTTTTCGTGGCGACCCCAGGCCGCGGATCGGGATACTCCGCGAGCAGGGCGTCAACAGCCAGTACGAAATGGCGGCCGCATTCATGCGTGCGGGGTTCGAGGCGGTCGACGTGCACATGAGCGACCTTGCGAGCGGCCGTGACGCGCTGCGCCGCTATCAGGGAATCGTCGCCTGTGGCGGATTTTCGTTCGGTGACGTGCTCGGGGCGGGCGGAGGATGGGCGAAGTCGATTCTCTATCACGATCGCATGCGCGACCAGTTCGCCGAGTTTTTTGCGCGAGATGACACGTTCGCGCTCGGCGTGTGCAACGGCTGCCAGATGTTGTCGCATTTACGCGAGTTGATTCCCGGGACCCGGCACTGGCCGGGGTTCGTGCGCAATCTTTCCGAGCAGTTCGAAGCGCGGTTCAGCCTCGTCGAGGTCGTCGAAAGTCCGTCGCTGTTCCTGCAGGACATGGCCGGTTCACGTCTTCCAATTGCGACATCGCATGGCGAGGGCCGGGTGTACTTCGGTCAGGAATCCGATCGGTTCATGGCATCGCATACGATTGCGTTGCGCTACGTGGATATGCGTGGCGAAGTGGCTGACCGGTATCCGGCGAATCCGAACGGTTCTGTCGACGGCATTTGCGGGCTGTCGAACGAAGACGGACGCGTCACGATCATGATGCCGCATCCCGAGCGCGTCGCCCGTACCGTGCAAAACTCCTGGCATCCGGACGACTGGGGGGAAGACGGACCGTGGATGCGGCTGTTCCGAAACGCGCGCGTAGCGCTCGGCTGAACGATGCCGGTCAGGCGGTCGACTGCAGGTCGCCGTCGCCTTCCTCGACGAAGAACCGGCGCACCTTGATCGCCCGGGTCAGCTTTCCACGGCGCACGAACAGTTGATAGAACATGTCCTTGAGTATCTCGAGCAGTAGCCCGGCCTGGGCGCGATTGAACAGCGGCAGACGCTCGTCCTCGCCCGAGTCGAACAGTATTGTCTTGACCGGCGCGAACGATTCGTCGTCGATGCCCGCAATCTCCTGCGCGATCATGACCTCGTCGAACGCTCGCATTTTGCCGCTGTCACCGAGCGCGTCGAAGGCGCTGAGCGCCGAGCGTCGGCACATCGAGGCAAAAGCGTTGAAATTGTTCCCGGAGTAGCAGTTCAGCGCCTCGCGAAACAGGATTTCGGTGTGCTTGGGCAAATAGGAAAACGAGAACCGTTCCTTCGGACGTTCGAGTTCGACGAAATTCCGGAACAGCTCGGCGCGATCCTCCTGGTATTCCTTGACCTCGAAGCGCAGAAAGACCGGCGCCAGGCAGGAATCGCACTGGTAGACGAGGCCGACGTGTTTCGGTTTTGCGGCTAGCAGCGAGTCGAGCTGCGGCACGGATTGCGGACTCATGTGCGAATAGACACCGCAGTAGGGGCAGTCCAGGCTTAGCTGCTCACCCTTGTCGACGAGCAGACCACGGTCCCTGTCGAGATTGATTGCCATGTTTTTGTCGTGCCGCTCTTTATTATTGGCTCGTCCAGTATGCACGATCGGCGGGCATTTGCCGCGGGCGCTGTAACATAATCACCAACTTACACCTCGGATTGCCCCCAGTCACCCACCGCGCGGCGTGCTGCCTCGTTGACCGGACGCGCAATCAGGGCATCGCGGCTGACGCTAAGCTGAAAACGCGCCCCGTCGGCCATGGGCAGGTACGTTGCCGTCCCGTAATAGGCGTCGACACCGGGCAGGAACGCCGGAAACCGGCGTGCGACCTGCCACAGGTCGAGGGGCCTGCC
>JBFHXQ010000055.1:0-11838 GCA_041598895.1 Woeseiaceae bacterium
AGGCGCTACCCATTTGGCTTGAATATCGACGCTGACGACGACGCGCAGCCGTATCTGGCTTTAATCGACGATTCCCTCTGCGACGGATCCGATCGGTGGCCGCTGTACGATTTCCCGGGCGACGACTGCTGCTGATCGTGCTATTGCGCGACGGCCGATTGCGACCCTTATTGCCGCCCTCCGTTGAAGTCATAGCGGATGGAGAGACCACCGTAAAAATGCCGATCCGGCGCGGGCTCGTAATAGCGGCCCCCGAACGCATTGATGCGAATTTCGGCGAAATAGTCTTCGTCAGTCAGATTGTTAATGCCGAGGAAAGGTTCCAGCTGCCAGTTCCCGAACCGCCAGTCGGCAATCCCGCTGCGCAGATTCAAAACGGTAGATGAGTCGACAACGACTGTATTCGCATTGTTTGCGAAAAACTCGCCAACGTTGCGGACATCTATGGCACCGGAAACTCCGGATTGATGTTCGTAAAATGCCTCGGCTCGGAATACATTTTTCGGTAGGCCAGGGATTTTTTTGCCTGAAAAATCGTCGCCGCCGTCCGCAATGAACCTGTCGAATTCGAAGTCCGAATACGAGTAGGCCAGACTGAGCCTGAGGCCTTCGAGCGGTTCGCTGGCCAGCGCCAGCTCCAGTCCCTTGCGGGACGATTCGCCGGCGTTTTCGAATATGTCGCGGCCACCCAGCTCGAACGGTATCAGTTCATCCTCGCCGTCGATCGAAAACACGGACAGCTCGACACTGCTTCGCGCTGCAAGCCGCGCCCGAACACCGACCTCGTAATTCGTGGCCAGCTGCGGATCGACATTCGGATTGAATCCGCCGGTGCCGCTCGGATTCGTGAGCTCCACCGTGGTCGGCGCCTCGAACGCCGTGGAAATCGTGGCGTAAAAACTCGCGGACTCGAACGGAGAATAGACGACTCCGACCATCGGGCTCCATTCATTGACCGTGCGTGTCGCCGAATCATTGCCGTCAGACAGGAATTTGTCCTCGACCTCGTACTCGATTTCGTCGTAGCGCAAGCCCACCGTCAGTGCGAGCGTATCGCTGAGCGCGAGTTCATTCTGCAAGAACACGCCGATGTTGGTGACCAGCTCGTTTTGATCCGCGATCAGCGGCCCCAGCACGCCCATGTTGTTGTCATACCGCTGCCGGTCGTCGTCCTGTCGGTCGATATCGACACCGACAATCAGGCTGTTGGGCCGATTCCACAAG
Organism: Woeseiaceae bacterium; assembly: GCA_041598895.1. GTDB lineage: Bacteria > Pseudomonadota > Gammaproteobacteria > Steroidobacterales > Woeseiaceae > UBA1847. The sequence continues at coordinate 1,225 of JBFHXQ010000055.1, forward strand.
TCGCCGCTGTATGCATAGCTCGCCCCGCCGCCGACGAAGAAGCGTTCGAACTGCGTCGCGCCACCGCCGGTAAACGGCAGGGTATTGGCAAAGTCCCGCCAAACGTAGTGATTTCTGAGCTGTATCTCGTGCGCTTCTCCGATGGACTTCCTGTAGGTCAGCCCGAAACGCTGCTGCTCGAGCACCTCGCCGGTATCGAAGTCGACGTTTCGTTGCCGCGCCGAGGTTGGATCGGCCTGCGCCTGGGCGAGATCGATTCCGCCCGGATCTCTGGCGACCGGCTGATCCGTTGCATTGATAACGATGCCCAGCTCGGATTCGTCATCGATCGTGTAGCTGAGGCGGGCATTGAGCAGCGTGTTCTCCGCCTCGCTGAACGAGCGATAGCCGTCAAACTGCATGTCCGACATGTTGACGAGATAGTTCAGCCGGCCGGTCTCGCCGCCTGCTTTGATCTGAGCCTGCCTGAAACCGAACTCGCCGACAGAGAGACGAGTCTCGACGAACGGAACGGCCGGACCGCGTTCCGACGTGATGTTGATAACGCCGCCGGATGCGTTGCCGTACAGCGACGAGGAGGGGCCCCGCAGCACTTCGATTTGCGCGGTGGAACCGAGATCGATCGCATCGGACTGTCCCTGGCCGTCCGGCAGCGATTCGGGTATGCCATCGACGATGATCTTGACGCCGCGAATGCCGAAGCTCGAGCGGGCCCCGAAGCCCCGGATCGCGATGCGAAGATCACGTGAATAATTGTAGCGGTCCTGAATGAATACGCCGGGCACCGCCGCTAGTGATTCATCGAGGGCGAGCTGCTGGCGACCCAGCTGAATGTCGTCTTTCGTTACTACGCTGACCGCAGCCGGAACCTTACGAAGCGGCTTTTGCATGCGCGTTGCCCGGACCTCGATCTCGTCCAATTCGTCGGCGCCACCAGTGCCTCCCGCCTGTACGCCGTAAGCTTCCGCTGCCCACAGCAGCGGACCGGCCGCAATGAGGGCACGGAAAACGGTCATCCAATTCCTGATTGATCGATTCACACGAAATGCCTCGCCGTATCTTGTTGTCGTTTCCGGCAGCGTTTCGGCTCGCCGCGCATGGCGCTGTGTCGCAGCGATCTGCGTAGTGCATCGGCGCCGGCTGCTGCTGGACAATCCCCCATTGGCATGCAATGGTCGTGGCGCAATCTCAGAGCAGGGCACGCTACCGATTTTAGACTCGGTCTACAAGGTTGCGGCTCGACAATTCCCGGCCGTTCGCGATCAAACGCTGGTCTGGACACGCCTGTGTGCCGCGCCTTTTCGCTTAAATTCTTTTATTTATTAGTATGTTAGCTAATGCCCATGTGCAGTAAACCACAGCCGCGCAGGCGCAGAGATTGGCCGGCATGGACAATCGTCACTGCCGTGTTTGCGCAAGCCTGCACCGGCGTGTCGCCCGACGCGACCGCTTGCAAACCGGCTGCCGCGGTTGCCGAAGTCGCCGCCGGGATATACGTGAGGCAGGGTCAGAGCGCCGTCGTTTTTGCGGGCAAAAATATAGCCAATGTCGGCTTTATCGTGGGCGACCGCTGTGTCGCCGTCATAGACACTGGTGGCAGCGCGGCCGAGGGCCGCGCCCTGGACTGCGCGATACAGCGGATCACGAAGCGGCCTGTGTGCTACGTATTCAACACGCATGTGCACCCCGACCATATGCTTGGCAACGTCGCGTTTGTTCGCCCGGGTGTGGAGTTCGTGGGACATTCGAAGCTACCGCGGGCGATGGCCCTGCGCGGTGATGTCTACCTCGCTCGCGCGTCGGCGTACGAGGGACGCAGCCTGGAAGCTGACAACATCGTATTCCCGGAACGGACGGTAACCGACGCGGTCCAATTCGACATCGGTGGGCGCGTCCTGACCGCGCGTGCGCACAGCAGCGCGCATACGGATCACGATCTGACGGTAATCGATGCATTGACGGATACGACATTTACAGGCGATCTGGTGTTTCTCGAGCACCTGCCGGTCATCGACGGCAGTATTAACGGCTGGATCGGCGAGCTCGAGCGATTGACCGAGCTGTCCGTCACGCGTGTCGTTCCCGGTCATGGACCATCGAGCGCAACGTGGCCCGCAGCGGCAGGACCTGCGCTCGACTACCTGACGCAGCTGCGCTCAGACGTCAGGACCTGGATTGCGAAAGGTGGCGACCTGGCTGCGGCGCAGGATAGTATTACGCTTCGGGAGACCGCTAAATGGCAGCTGGTCGACGAGTATCACCAGCGAAATATCGGCGCCGCGTACGCGGAACTCGAATGGGAGGATTGACGAGATGACGACAAAGCAGCTCCCTGATGGAACGAGCGCGATGCTTGCGTCGATAATCCTCGTGCTGATGCTTTTCCCGCTGACCGGATCGGCGACAACCGTTGAAGAAGACATGGTCTGGACCGGCGGGCTTAAACAGGCGTATTTCGGCGATCGCCTCATAACTCAATCGGACGAGTTGATCGTACTGAATGCTCCGAAGCGTGCGAAAGACGCAGCAATCGTACCGGTCTCGATCGAGGCGCAGATCCCACAAACCGAAGATCGCTACATCAAGACCGTGTGGTTAATCATCGACAAGAATCCCGGCGCACTGGCCGGCAAATTCCACTTCTCACCGAAGAGCGGGCGCGCCGATCTGGCGTTTCGCGTCCGGATTGACAGCTACAGTCCGGTTCGCGCCATTGCCGAAACCAACGACGGCAGCCTTTACATGAGCCGGCGTTTCGTCAAAGCCTCGGGCGGCTGCTCTGCGCCGGCGGGTTCGGACCTGGATGCCGCGATGGCGAGGCTCGGCAAGATGAAGCTGAAAACTCATGGGGAGGCCCTGTTTTCCGAGCCGGTCCACGCTCAGCTCATGATAAGCCACCCGAATCTCAACGGACTGCAGATGGATCAGGTGACACGTCTTCATGCGCCCGCCCACTTCGTCCGGCACGTAAAGGTCAGCTACGAGGGCGAGGAAATTTTCTCGGCTGAAACCGGCTTTGGCATCAGCGAAAATCCCAGCTTCCGTTTCTATTTCGTACCCGAGAGCGACGGGAAACTACGGGCGGAAGTGACGGATACGAAAAACCTTCACTTCACGGAGACGTTGAGCGTCTCGGCGGAATCCCAAAGGTTGGCGCGAGATTAGACCAAATGAGGACGATCGGCAGCGCATTTGTGGCAGTCGTCCTCCTCAGCCTCACGATGCAGCCCAGCGACGCGACCACGGACGCCTGGCGTGCCCGGCCCGACGCACCGGGCACCTTCATTTGGGTCGGAAACCATCGCCTGCATTTAAACTGCATCGGGCAAGGCTCGCCAACGGTCATATTCGAATCGGGTCTGGGCGGCACGTCGCTCGACTGGGTAAGAGTGCAGCCTCAGGTGGCCGAATTTACTCGTGCTTGCGCCTACGATCGTGCCGGCTATGGGTGGAGCGATTCCGGGCCCATGCCGCGCGACAGTGTGAACATTTCCCAGGAACTCGACGTCCTGCTCGGCAACGCCGGTGTACCGGCACCGTACCTGCTCGTCGGACATTCGTTCGGCGGGCTGACTGTCCGCCTTTACAGCTACCTTAACCCGCGAAAAGTCGCCGGGCTGGTGCTCGTGGATTCCTCACATGAGGATCAATACCGGCGCTTTGAGGCGGCTGGCGTCAAGGCAAGTGCGCCGCGCGGCCAGTCTTTCTTCATCGGCAATGCGTTCCAGATTCCGGCCGCTCTGCCGAACGACGTCGCGCCCGTTGCCCGCTCGTTTGCCGAGTCGCGGCGCAGCATGGTGGCATTGCTCAGCGAACTCCGACACATTCGCAATAGCGCCCGGCAAATTCGAAGCATGCGCATGCTGTCGAATATTCCATTGGTCGTCATTTCGCATCGGGTACATGATTCGCCTGAAACCAACGCCAGGACAAGGCGCGACAGACTGTGGCTTGATATGCAGGCCGAACTGGCACGGCGTTCGACACGTGGCAGACACATTATCGCGGCGACAAACGATCATTACGTTCACCTGAGCGAACCGCAGATCGTAGTCGACTCGATTCGTTTCGTGATCGACCAGCTCAACTGATAGCGCGGTCCGACTGTCCGCCAAAGTGCGAGACGCGTTTGGGAAGCACGATAAAGCAATAGAGCAAGAGCGCAAACGCGAGCATTGCGGGTATCCAACCAAGATCTGTCGCCACAGCCGTGCGCCGCCCATACGAATCACGCTTAAGGCTCCGCAGTAATTTTTCGACAGAGTCGACGCGAAAATAATCGAGACCGCTCGTGATGGCGAGATCCTGTAAGTAGCCTTCCCTCAGTGCCGACAAATGCTCCTGTCCCATCGCGATGCGGCGTGAAGTGTCCACCATATTTATGCCGACCATTGCTTCGCCCTTTTGCGTCCCGGGACGACCCATACTGTATAGGTCGATTTGCATGACTTCCTCGCGCGTCCAGTGGCCGATGATGCTGTTGTTAGCATCAAGTCGCGGGATCGGGGCCGGCACCGCACCACCGATTCCGCCAACGAAACCGCGAACCGCGCCCGGCTCCAGATCTAGCGATGGCCGTATGTCCGCATGAACAGGTGGCGCCTCGTGCCCATCGCTCAAAAATACGACATGCGTATCCTCTTCGCTTTGCAGCGCAGCACGCATCGCCGAGTACAGCCCTTTGGCAATTTCGCTGCGCGCTTGCCAGGCCATGCGCCAGTCGATTTTCCGTAACATTCCGTGCAGTGCGTCGAAGTGTTCGCACACTTCAACCGGGGTGAAAAAAACGAACGTGCGATGTGCCGAGAATATCGCGAGTCCCGCCTCCGAACCGCACGGCAGTTCACCGATTGCTTGGGCCACGGCGATCTTTGCAAAGTCCAGTCTGCTTGTAGCCACGCCGTTGTAGTCGATGTCCGCGACATTCATGCTTTGCGTGATGTCGATGACGAACAGGTAGCGATACGTCGCCTGCGGCACGCGCAGCGTCGAAATGCTGGTAGCGATGCTGATCAGGAAAAAAGCCGCAGCGAGCCAGGGCCAGGCAGGCATGTTTGCAGCTGCGGCGGCGAGTCGCGACGTCATCAGGGCAATGCCTGGCGCGACTGCATTTTGCTGATCGCACGAGGGCTCCGTTCCGGATTTCGTTCTCCGAGGACATCGATGGGGTCCGTCTCGGGCGCCATGAGCAGTGCGAGTTCCAGGTTGTATTTCGCGTCCCAATGCGCGCTGTCAGCTCGGAGGATTTCCCGGTAATTCTGTTTCGCCAGCTCGATAAGGGGCATAGCAAGGTCATCGTCGCCCGCCTGCTGCAGTCGGAGGGCTTCTTGGAAATACAGGTTGGCAAGATTGAACGTGACGTCATTTTGCAGGCGGCTTCCCGACCGGGCTGAAATTGCGGCGTACGCCTCGACAGCGGCCTTGAAATCGTGGCGTTGCTGGAGCGTGTGGGCACCAGCGAACTGGCGGTAGGGATCGTTCACGGCCCCGGCGCCGAAGGTGGCGCTGTTCGCTAAGGCGTCGTTGAACCGTAAGTCCTGGTAGAGGCCAACCCCATCGTAGGCCAGCACCAGCAGCAGGCCCGCGAGGATCGTAGTAAGCGTCGGATTCAACTTGTTGCCTGCCATCGTTTTATCTCGAACCGATCGATCAGCAATAAGAGGCCGATCAGTAGCAGTGCGGTCATGTAGCACCACCGCGATATCGGTTTCTTAGGTATCGTATCGACGTATCGAATCGGAAGACTTTGCAATTCGTTGACTTGCGCAATTGCCGCCGCAAGTGCGTTCGGATCTTCCGCATCGAATACGCGGTAAGGCGTCGATAAGGAGCTGAAGTAGTCATGCAGCACGCGAGCAGGTGCGATGTCGTCGCGAGCGGCACTCGAGTCCGATGCGAGGCCAGGGCTGTATCTCGATCGGATATAGATCCAGTAGAGTGCAACCCTGTTGCGTCGCAGCATGTCCTCGATTTGTGTGCGCATCGTGCGATCGAGTCGCGCGCCACCATCCGATACCAGCATCACGACCCGTGACCCCGTGTATGGCTTATTGTCGAATAGACGCAACGCTTCGATGATTCCTTCACCGACATCCGTTTCCGATAAACCGCGGCCGATATTTCCTGCAGCGATTGCGGCGCGAATTATCTCCGTCTTGTCGGTGAGCGGCAGCACCTGTATCGGCTCCGCGCTGAAAGCAAGCATGCCGTACTTGTCGTTGCGGCGATCCGATACGAATTCGGACAACAGTCGCCGCGCAATCGTGCCCTTCGCATCCGACTCTGCAGCAATGAGTGGATTGGTAAACGGCCGGCCGCCGAACGGCTGGTCCATGCTGCGGCTGCGATCCAACAGCAGCACGATCTGTGCACCTTCGCCAATTCGTTCGATCTGTTTCTCGGGCAGATACGGGCCGCTCAGAGCGATCACGATTATGGCCAGCAATGTGCTCTTCATTACGCGCAGGCATACGCCAAATGCCGTCGACAGCCTATCAGCGGGAATGAGTTTCAAGCTGGAAAACTGCACCAGCGCGCGATCGCGAACAAACAGCGGCAATGTGCAGACCACAAGCAGCGACAGCACCCAGGGGTTCGCGACACTGACAGTCATGCCGCGGACCGTTCAATCCGGCTGCAATCTGTGCAGACATCGATTAACTTAAGCAGCGACGCACCCGGGTCGGTCACCTCCCTATCGTCGAAAAATACGGTCCGCGACTGCTCATAAATCGTCGTCAGGTCATTCTTGAGATCAATGTACTCCGAATGCCTGGCGAGAAAGTCATCCAAATTATTGCCAAAAATTGCGTGCCCGGCAGTCGCGTTCACGGCTGCGTGAAATGCCCGCAGGGCCCGGCGGTAGTCGCTGGTACGATGAGCGGCCGGCGGCAGGCTGCGCAATTCGTGAAGCACAGCCGTAAACGGGAAATGCTCGCGTCGGAAACGCGGCAGCAAAATCTGCCGGTATAGCCAGTGGCCGAGAAGTGCAAGCAGAATCGCCGTGGCCGCGCCGACACGGACGAACCCGCCCCAAACTGGGACGGGCAGCGGCTTCCGATCGGGTCGCAGCGTAGGATTGACCGCTGCTGCAGGCGCCACGATCGGCCCGACGGTAAACGTCCACTCCGGAATAAACACCGGTATCGAGTTCGGGTAGCCGAGCGCCGTGAACTCGAGCTGCGGTATCGTGACCCGCGTTACCTCCCGTGGGGCGTTCATAATCTGGTAATCGACAAAAACCCGGTAGCGCCTGCGCTCACCGCGCGCATCATCGCGCACCGCAACTTGCACGATGTCCAACCATCGATTCATCCGGGCAGCCTCCGGAATCGAGCGCTCGTCGAGCCTGTGTGAGTCTGCAAGCGTCAGACTCAGCTCATGTCGGATCGTGTCGCCGATCGTGTAGCCGAAATCCCGTGGCGTGACCACGCGAATGTCGGCTATCGCCTGAGCTTCAGCTGGCGCGCACGGAAACCATGCGAGTAGCAATGTTGGCAACATTACACGTCGCCAGAAAACCGGACCCGGCCGTTTATCATTCATAAAAATACCGGCTTACCGCCTCTGCATCGAAGCGATCAACAATGTCGAGTGGCCGTAGGTCGTATTCGGCCAGACAACGATGCAGCTTGTCGCGATGTGCGAGCATCGATGCTTCGAAGCGCTTGGCCCACGCCCGCCGCATCAGTATCGTGCGTCGCCGACGAGTCTCGGGATCGAAGAGGTGCGTAATTCCACTGCGCGGCGCCCTGGCCTCGGCGCTGTCGATCAACACCACCGGAACAACGGCGTGAGCACTGAGTTGGTCGAGGGTCCGGCGCAGACAGGTCAGCGGAAAGTAGTAGTCGGAGATCAGGAATACGAGGCTGTGCGTACCGGTAATCCGCTGTGCCCCCGCCACGAGGCCCGATGCACTGTCGCCGAGCGGCACATGCCGCCGTAAACGCTGACAGACATCTGCGCTGGCACCACGCGCTCGCGTCGGGAACACAGACAGCTCGTCGCGTATCGCTCCATCGCAGGCCGTTAAAGCAAACGGATCGCCGACCATGTAGGCGGAGTACGCCAGAGACTCGACGAACTCGATCAGCAGAGCGAATCGATCGGTGTTACCGACAAACCCCATCGACGCGGACACGTCGGCCAGCACGTGAACCGGCACGATGCTGCGTTGTCTGTAAACCCGCACCAAAAGGCGACCGAAAGGGTCGCGCATGGATGCCCGAATGTCGAAGCGACGTGGGTCACCGGCATACAGTGGTGCGGTTGCGAGAACCTCGTAACCGCCGCCGCGCTGCATACCCAGGTGGCTGCCCGGGTAACTCGATACCGCCCGCCATGGTAGCCGGTATTGAAACACAGACGCATTTGCCATTGTCGCGTTGCCGTTGAGCGACTGCCAGGCCAATCAGGGCGCAGCAACCGTGCGCAGTATCTGCGTCGTTAGTTCTCGCGCGATCTCCCCTCGACGCAATTCGTACGCCGGCCGAAAAAATATCCGGTGCGCGACGACTGCATAGAATACCTCTTGCACGTCTTCGGGCAGCACACTCTCGCGACCGTTGAGCCAGGCCGCGACGCGCGCCGCGCGCAGCAGATAGCTCATGCCTCTCGGGCTGACCCCCGCCTGTAATAGCTGCGTCATGTCCAAATCCGCTATGCTGACGCCGAACGCCTGCGGATCCATGGTCGCGCGACAGAGTTCGAGCACGTACGCGCGAATCGTGTCGCTCGTTCTGATCGTTTCCTGAATGGCCTCGGCCATACCATTCAGCTTGCGAAAATCCAGGACCCCTTCCGGGATGCTCCTGAGCAAACGCTCGGTATCGTGAAATCGCGTCTCGACCATCAGCTGCTGCAGCTGGGCCGGCTCAGAGGGAGAGGCGATCTCGATTTCCATCAGGAAACGATCGCGCGCGGCTGCCGGCACCTCGAATGTCTCCTCGCGCTCGACCCGGTTGCGATCGGCGACGACCTGCAGGTGGGGAAAATGATATTCCCGGTTGAACGCAGACACGCTGCGCTCCGCCATGACGCGCAACAACAGTGAATGCATTTGCGGCCGGGCCCGATTGATTTCGTTGAAAAAAAACGTAGCGAGGCCCTCGCCGTGACCGAGCAGCGGCCCGGGCGCCACCTTGGGTCGTCCGTCTGCGTCGACATAGGTGTGGTATACGAGGTCACTCGGCATCAGGTCGACGGTACCCTCGATGCGCGCGAACCCACCTCCAAGCGCACGGGCCAGCGCCATGAGCAGGGTGGTCTTGCCGACGCCGACGCTACCCTCGAGCATGACGTGTCCACGGCTGAACGTTGCAATGCACAGCATCCGTATGGCCCGGTCCTGTCCGACCATCACCGTCTTCACGGCCGCTTCGATTGCCAGCGCTTCGTCTCGCCAATCCCGGAGACGCTGATCGGCGTTCAGAACCGCGTCCACGAAACTGCTTGAATTAAATTATGGCGATGCTTGATTTTCGAACACATTTTTCCGGAAGTTATTACACTCATTTGTAACAATGCGACAGTGAGGCTGACAGGCTAGTTGTGCTTTGCTAGAGTCTCTCTAAGGGCAATATAATAGCGATTTAAGCGGGAGTCGTGGGGAATGCGACACGTGGCTGCGACAGCCATTTTGTGTGTGATTTGGCTGCCGTCCCTTGCTGTTTCGAACGACTTTCCGACGCAGGCTCGCGTAGAATACGTCCTCCGCTGCATGGATGCCCGTGGAGGCCAGACATACGAAACAATGTATTCCTGCGTATGCGTCATCGACAGGATTGCGGAGAAAATTGTCTACGACGATTTTACGGAGGCGGAGGTATACAGCCAGTTACGGTCGACTCCGGGCGAACGCGGGGGCGTTTTCCGGGATCCCGACCGCGCCAGCCTGCTTGTCAAGAAATTAAGAGATGTCACCGAAGCCGCTGAAAAGGCATGCTTCAAGACAATCAACGCAGACGCCGCTGACAAGGAGTAACACCGCGGAGAGTAACTACAGGGGAAGCAAATTGCCGGCGTCCGGACGATACCAGGCATAGCTGAAAATGGAGGTCGCAGGCGTGATCGAGCCAGGCCTCTGAAATAATGTTGGATCGATCATCGGAGTAACGACATGACGAAGCGTTTGTTGGTAGCAATCGGCACCGCTCTTGTGCTGATTTTACCCAGTCTTTCGGGCGCAAACACTGAGCTGATGCGGCTCATGGATAACCCGAACAACTGGGCAAGCTGGGGCGGTGATTACGCCGGTACGCGGTACAGCAAGCTTAATCAGATCAACAGCAAGAACGTAGGTGATCTGCAGGTAGCCTGGACCTTTTCTACCGGAGTACTCCGTGGGCATGAAGGCGGTCCACTCGTTATTGGTGACACCTTGTATGTTCACACGCCATTTCCGAATAAGGTTTTTGCAATAAACCTTGACGACCAGACGATCAAGTGGCGATACGAGCCGAAGCAGAATCCGGACACGATTCCGGTAATGTGCTGCGACACGGTGTATCGGGGTCTGGCTTACGGTGACGGGAAGATCTTCCTGCAACAGGCAGACACCCATCTTGTAGCGCTCGATGCCGAGACCGGCAAGATGATCTGGCGCGTCAAGAACGG
>JBFHXQ010000056.1:0-11815 GCA_041598895.1 Woeseiaceae bacterium
GTGAGCGCCCAGACTTCAGCGGATTCGCTGTCGCGAATCTCGAACCTGGCGGCCCCGGGAAACAGCCGCGGCAGCAGGCGCTCGTATTTCGGCATCGCGAGCAGGCTAAGCAGTTGCATGCTCACGTCACGCCTGCCCGTTACCGGTTTGCTTTGCGAGGCTCTGCTCAATGTGTGCGACGAGCCGGCGCACGCTGACGGGCTTTTCCATGAATGTCAGGTTGTCGAAGTTCGCGGTCCAGTCGCGATGCTCGAATTCTGTCCTGGACGTGAGCACAACGATCGGAAAGTTTCGATCCGGAAACTGCCTTTCGATGGCCAGGCAAAGTTCTTTGCCGGTCATCTGCGGCATGTCGATGTCCGTGACCAGGAAATCCGGATGCCGGTTACAAAGCTTCAGCAGACATTCGGAGCCATTTGCCGCTGTTTCAACGGCGTACCCTGCTTGTTCGATACCGAGTCGCAGTACCCGAATCACCGCCGCATGATCGTCGACAATCAATACTTGCTTCACGTTCAGATCGCCTGCCTGACCGCAGTCGCCTCCTTCCAGAGATTGATGATGAACTCGGCGCCCTGCTTGCGGTCGTGATCGAGCGACAGGGTGCCATGGTGAAGCTCGACGATCTGCTTTGTCAGCGCGAGGCCGAGGCCGTGACCGCTGATGTTCTGGACCCGCGGATCTGCGGATCGATAGAACTTGTCGAAGATCCGCGCTTCCTCGGCCTCGCTGATGCCGATCCCCGAGTCGATCACCCTAATCTGAACCGCATCCTCGGTTTCCTCGATCACGAGCCGCACCTCCCCACCGGGCAGGTTGTATTTCACCGCATTGCTCAACAGGTTGGTGATGGCGATTCGAATCAACCCTTTGTCGACGAACACCGGATTCATTTCCTTCGGTACATCGAGCACAAAGCGACAGTCCTTGTCCATCGCGCTGTGCTGCGCTTCTTCGAACGCCGCCGCGGCGACGTCGCGTAATTTCACGAGGCTGCGATCCGCGGCAAGGCTGCCGTTCTCGATCTGGGTCATGTTCAGCAGGCCCGTAACGAGCGTGTTCAGGCGGTCGACTTCTTCCGCAATAACGTTGGCCGCCTCGACGCGAAAGTCGTCCGATTTGCCCGGCTCACCGAGCAGCGACTCGCTGTACATCGCGAGCACGTTTAGCGGTGACTTGAGTTCGTGCGACAGGTGCGCGACGAAATCGGCACGCGCCTGGCGTGCCAAGGCTTCCTGGGTCTCGTCCCGAAATATGATCAGCGTGCCGATTGAGTCTGTCGGGCTGCGCGGAGAAAACAGCGGATATGACTTCGTGGCAATTGCTTTGTCGGCCACATTTGCGAGATTGAAGCGAATTGTATCGGTGTAGTGCCTGGTCTTGCCGGCTGTCTGGTAGCGCGCGAGCAGCTGCAGTATGTCCGGATTGTCACACCACTGCGGCGGCGGCTGCGACAGGATCACCTCGGGCGAGACGTCGAACAGGGCCGCGAGCTTTCGGTTCGCGAACGATACCGCGCCCGTCTCGTCGAGAATCATGACGGCCTCGGGCAACGTTTCCAGCACAGTTTCGACACGGTTCTTTTTGTAAGTCAGCAGTTTGCTCGACGTGATCAGGCGCTGCTGGTCCTGTTCCAGGGCCTTCATCCGAGCGCCGGCCTGTTCGATATACCCGTTGAAGCGGCGCATGAAGTCGCCGAGCTCGCCGGTCGCAGCGATCTCGAGGCGGCGAAAGCTTTCGCCCTCCATGAGATTGCTGATTTCTTGATTCGCCTCGGCGATAGGGCGTATTTCGCGGCGCAGCAGCAAATAAAACAGCGGCACCAGGAGAAACACCGGCAGAGAAACCATCGCCAGGAACGGCAGCTGGGCCAGCAGAATGCCGGAGGCCGGCACGAAATAAGCCAGCCTGACGAAGCCCTGCAGACTTCCTTCCTCGAAAAGCGGTGCATGAAACTGGACGACCTCGCGACCATCCGTCGGCAGCGTTAACCGACTTTCACCCAGCCACGCAGTGGGCTCGTTCGGCACGGCTGCCGCCGGCACGAGCACGCCGTTTGCCGCGATTTCCGTGACCGGCCGGGCGTCGCGACCGACGATGCTGAGATACGCGAAATCGTCGTTCCGCGTGCTGTGGCGCAACACCTGCATGACGCCCTGCTGGGCGCCTCCGGGTATCAGCTGCCGGTACGGAATACCGGACAGCACTCGCGTAAGGCTCAGCCCCTCGGAGCGTATGTCGGCAATACGATCGTCGTTCTGGTACCGAAAGACCAGAAAGACGATTGCGGCGATCGCGATCAGCGAGGCGATGACAATAACGAGTCCGATTCGGTCCGATTTAAGCAATGCCTTTTCTCTTCGATGGCAACGCGGCGGTGCGAGACCGCGGCATGCGCGGCTCGACGCCAATGAATCACCTGCCGCTGGTTCCGAGGCCTGACTTCGGGCCGTTGCGAACCCACGGACACTCCTCCCTTATCGTCCGATTTCGCAAATTCTTGAACGATTGCGCAAGGTTGTGGGTCACTTCGCAAATCTCGTTTATTGTCAAATTGGGCCCCGCCGAGCCCGGGTCATCGGGGCCGCATGCAGGCTCAGCGGGTGACGATCTGTCGGGCTGCCGACATCTTTTTTCCAGACCGGTTAATCTCTGTAAGTGTTCGGAGGCCTGCGGCGCTGGCGGGACCTGATGGGTATCGAAAATCAGTGGCCGACGAAACGGCGCTCATGCATATAATTGAGTTCGCATCGCGTGCAGCGGGCACCGAGCCCAAAAATACAAAACCACAATGGATATCCGCACCAAACTCGCACTCGCGCTGGTCTCGGTTTCCCTACTGAGCATGGCGGTGCTTGGAGCTTTCTCGTATCAGGTCACCGCCAAGATGCTGCAGGAAATCAGCGAGCGGCAGCTCGAAGCGCTCGCCGAGACGAAGAAGCAGGACCTGCAGCAGGTCGTCGCAGGCTGGCGCGAGAACGTGCGGCTGATCCGCAGCCGTACGCAGCTTCGGTTTCAACTGCGGCACTTCAACGAGACCGGGGACACGAAGGCCATTGCCGCGATGCAGCGCATTCTGCGGGACGCTCAGGAATCGACGCAAAACGTCGACCGCATTACGCTTTTCGGCGTGGGCGGCCGGGCGCTGGTATCGGCCGGACATGCCGACAGTGATCCCGACACGCCGGAAGTTCTCGACGACCCCGATGTCCGGTATTCCGGCTTTTACCTCGGCGCCGATGACAAGCCGAAGGTCGTGTTTCACTCGCTGATGCGCCTCGACGGGCAAACGATCGGCAGCATCGAGGTCGTGATCGACGTGACGAACGTCGAACAGCTTGCGGATAACTATGAGGGCCTGGGTGAGACCGGAGAGACGTTGGTCATCGGTCGCAACGCGGCCGGTGAATTGACGCTTTTACATTCGTTACGGCATACCGAGAAGGTGCCCGCCTTGGATCCTCTGCCTGCGTACGTTGCCGCTGCGGTGTCCGGCATCGCGACCGTATTCACCGAAGACGTGCATGACTATCGTGGTCATGATGTCTGGGCCGCGACGCGCTATCTGCCCGAGGTCGACTGGGGTCTGTGTGTCAAAGTCGACGCAGAAGAGGAAACGCGGCGGGCCCGAGAACTCCGCGAGAGCATGATCGACCTCGGCCTCGCGCTGGGCGCGTTTGCCGTCGCCGGAGGGACGCTGCTGGGGTTCTACCTGGCACGTCCGATCCGATCGCTCGCCGATTTTGTGAAGCGCGTGCACGAAGGGGAGCACGGCCTGCGGGCCGATGCAAGGTCGGACGACGAGATAGGCCTGCTCGCGGAGGCGCTGAACGACTACCTCGACCACCTGGACAAGTACCACGGCAACGGCTCCAGCGGCGACACGCCCGACGATGATCGACGCACTTGACCTGCTGCGGCTGTTCGGGGGATTCGTCTACCTCGTGCTCGGCGGCGACCTGCTGGTTCGGGGCGCGCTGGCGCTATCGCGGCGCACGTCGATATCACCGGTCATCGTTGGCATGACCGTCGTCGCCCTGGGCACCTCGGCGCCGGAGCTGATGATTTCAGTCTATGCGACCGCAACCGGACACAGCGGCGTTGCGCTCGGAAACGTGGTCGGGAGCAATATCGCAAATGTGTTGCTCGTGCTCGGCGTACCGGCCCTGATCAGTCCCGTCGTGGCCAGTTCGCGCGACTTCGGCGGCCATACGGCGTTCATGGTCATCGTATCCATCGCGCTGGTGGTGATGGGATACAACGGCGTGATCTCACGGCCCGAGGGAGCGCTGCTGTTCCTGACGCTCGTCGGCATGCTCGTTTACCTGTCGAAGACCGGAGCCGCGCTGCCCGGCGAGGACTCGCAGGATGAGAGCGAACAGTTCGAGCGGGTCCTCGGACTGCCGAGCCGGGTCTCCGCTGCGGTCGGTTTCATTTTGCTGGGCATTATGCTGCTGCCGCTCGGTGCCGATCTCACGGTCGAGGGCGCGTCTGCGATCGCGCGAGCGCTCGACGTTCCCGAAATCGTCATCGGCAGTACCATTGTCGCGCTCGGCACGTCGCTGCCGGAGCTGATGACGACGGTCATCGCTGCGTTCCACAAGAGCTCCGGTATCGCACTGGGCAACGTCCTTGGCAGCAACGTCTTCAACATACTGCTGGTCGGCGGCGTCTCCGCGATGGTCGCGCCGTTGCCGGTGCCGGCTGACTTCGGAAGTTTCGATGTCTGGTTTATGCTGGGAACAGCGATCGCCCTGTATGCCTTCGTAATCTTCAATCGGCCGATCCGGGGCATTGCAGCGCTAGCCTTCGTCGCGGGCTATATCGGCTACATCACTTACGTCATTTGACGCCGGACGGCGGTGCGGGTCAGGCGATACCGAGTCGCTGCAGAGCCACGAGCAGCATTGCGCCAGAGAGCATGAAAAACAGCGCGCCGATTGCATGTTCCATTGAGCGATGTGACACGAGTCCCTGCAGTCGCGGACCGATCTGACCGCCAATAATGACTCCGGGAATCGAATAAACGACGAGATTCCACGGCACCGCCGCGACGCCCCCTTCGCTGATCAGCTGCGCAATCAGCGTAAACGAGGCGCAGGCCACCGTTACGATCACGATCGTGACCGACGCTGCAACCGCGATCGCAATCGGCACGCCCCGTTTCGTGAGCTGCGGCACGATGACCTCGCCGATGCCAACCGACAGCATTCCGGTCAGGAAGGATCCGACGCCCGTGAAGACCGCTCCGGAGACACCGAGATGTGGAATCCGGTAGACGTATTCGCGCCCACGGCTGTCGATCTTGTGGCGTATTTCGGGATCGTCGCCATCGTCGATCGCCTTTCGCGCCGGAACCTCGTCGTGCGGAACAAAAACGTGCACGATCGCAAGAACGAACACGAGCAGCGCGTAGCCGGCGATCAGGTATCCGCCCGGCACGAAATGTGCGAGAAATGCGCCGGTGACGGCCACTGGTACGGAGATGACGAGAAAGCGCCAGACGATCGCGAAATCGATGAGGTGCTTGCGAAAATAACCGACGAAACCCGAGGTGAAGCCGAACGTTTCAGTCAGGAGCGCGGTGCCGATCGCCGCCACGGTGCTCGCCAGCGGATATTCGGGACCGAGCATCGGAAATACGAGAATGAATATCGGCGTAAACAGCGCTGCACCGCCGATGCCACTCAGCATCGCAGACGTCGCGACGAGAATCGACACCGGGAACATGAACCAGTACAGCGTAAAATCCATAAATCGATAATCGTCGGGCAGCAGCGCCGACCGAAAGTCTGGCGGCGACTGGTCGGAGTAACAGCCGCGATGATTCCGGATCGCGATGCGTATTAGCCAAAACAGCGAATGTACAAGCTGGCTCGCGATTCGAACAGTACTTTCATCGCCGCGTGGCCGAAGCAAGACGGGCAGCTCTGTTACGGCTTTGCGCCTGCATTACGCGGTCAGCAATATTTCCAGGTCGAAAAGAAATCCGGGACAGCGCACGCGATCGAACGCATCAAGCGCAAATTCGCGGCACATCGCCTTCCCACCGGCCTGCGTATCGATGCAGGTCACCGGCAGCAGGCTGCGAACGAGTTTGTTGAATGCAGTACCGAAAAGGTGTCTTCGGTAGCTCGTAGACTGCACCGAGCGCGTCAATCCGAGGTCACTCGCGACCAGGCGGCGGTTCGCGATCACGAGGTCGCTACCCTGCCGTGCTTCATGTAATGCACGAACCGGGAATTCGGAACCGAACGGCAGATCGGCGTCGACGACAGCGACGATCCGCCCTCGGGTTCGGTTGGTGCCCCATTTGAGGGCCGCACCTTTTCCCGGTGCATGCGGCGCGAGCTCGGCAGGAACTTCCGGATAGTAAGCGGCCAGTGAGGCCGCGACCCGAGGCGTACGATCGCCGTCATTGTTCTCCGTGTTCGATACGATGACGATCTCGAACGACGAGTCGCCGCAGCCGCGGCGCAGCCTGGCGTGCAGCTCCCGGCAGGTATGGCCAGGCAATGCTCTGCTTTGCGGGCCGGGATCAGAATCGAGAAATCGATGGTTTTTTGCGCTGCGAATAGTTGACGCCCTCCGCCAAGATGCGAGATTGCGTCGCGATTTTCTCCTGAACGTGATGATTAATGGCTGTTTTTTTCATCATCCCGCGCTGCTGTCGATGCCGGTCTCGTCCGTTAGACCGCGGCACTCAGTCAAATCGGTCGCAAGCGCCGCCGAGACGTTCTGTTGCGATGTCATTGCATGCACCGGCTTCGCGTAACTGACGCCGCGTGCCGTCCCGGCGAGCGGTTGCTATGCTGCGACCTGTGCCTGCCGAGGAATCGAATCGACCGCATAACGCGGTGATGTGATGACAAAACGCAACGTCCGAATCGCAATTGGTGTGGTCGCTTCGGCGCTATTTATCGCAATCGCGCTGCGCGGCATCGACTGGCAGGAATCGCTTGCGGCTCTTGTACACGCTCGATATGCGTATGTGATACCGATCGTCGTCGTTACGTGGTGGCAGCTGTATATTCGTGCGCAGCGCTGGCGCGTCGTCTTGGCACCGT
This sequence comes from Woeseiaceae bacterium, assembly GCA_041598895.1. Taxonomy (GTDB): domain Bacteria; phylum Pseudomonadota; class Gammaproteobacteria; order Steroidobacterales; family Woeseiaceae; genus UBA1847. The sequence goes on from JBFHXQ010000056.1 coordinate 7,068, forward strand.
TTCCCGCCGCGCCAATGCGCGAGCTGGTCGCCGCGACGAACATCGGCTGGATGGCGAATTACCTGCTGCCGCTGCGCGCCGGTGAAATCATCCGCCCGGTTCTCCTCAGCCGCAGCACAGGACTTCCCGTCGGCGGTGTTATCGCGACAACCGCTCTCGAGCGCATATTCGATCTGTTCGCAATGCTCGTCCTGTTCGGTTTCGTTACGCTCACGATGCCCGTACCGGCAACCATTCGTGACTGGGGTATCGCCCTGCTATTGCTCGCTGCCGTTTTGATCGGCATCGTCGTTTTCATCCGCTGGCATTCGGATCGGGCGCGCGCCGTATTCCGCTGGGCGCTGCAGAGGGCGCCGGATCGCATCGCCGCGCCGATCCAGGAGTTTCTCGAGGGCTTCATTCTGGCGCTCGCGGTTCTGGACAGGCCCGCAACGCTGCTGCGACTGGCGGCGTGGTCGCTTTATCTGTGGCTTGCCATGTCATTCATGTTTGGACTCGGCCTGCTCATGTTCGGCTTGCAGGTACCGCTGCTGTCGGGCCAGATTCTCGTTACGGTAGTGACCGCCGTGGCCGTTGCAGCGCCCTCGGCACCGGGCTTCATCGGCAGTTTTCAGCTCGGCTGCCGGATCGCTCTGGTCGAGATACTCGGCCTGTCGGAGAGCAGCGCAATCGCCTATTCGGTCGCGCTGCATCTGCTGCAGTTCGTCGCCGTCATTGCGGCCGGCGCCTTTTCACTTGCCGGCCAGGGGCTGCGGCTCGGCGACATCGGGCAAGCGTCGGAACAGGAATCCTACACGTCGTCGTCCGGGTGAACGCCAAGCCGTTCGTGCATGATCGGGCTGGTCGTCGTGTACTGGAGATGTACCTTCTTGCCCGGCTGCATGCGCTGCTTGATCGCGAACGCGGCGAGTGCCGCCTCATGAAAACCGCATAGAATCAGTTTTTTCTTGCCCGGATACTGATTGATGTCGCCAATCGCGTATATGCCCGGGGTCGACGTCTCGAACCGTTCCGTATCGACGTTGATCGTCTTACGGTTTATATCCAGACCCCAGCTTGCGATCGGACCGAGTTTCGGCGCCAGCCCGAAAAAGACGAGTAGGTGATCGGCCTCGATTTCTGTCGCAGTGCCGTCCTTCGTCGTCGCAACAACAGAGCGAAGAATTCCGTCGCGACCCCTGAGTTCCGTGATCTTTGCATTTTCGACCAGGTCCATGGCGCCGTCCGCGACCAGCTTGCGCATAGCCTCGACCGACGCGTCGACCGCGCGATAGGCATCACGCCGATGCACGAGCGTAATGCGTCGCGCGGTTCCGGCGAGTTCCAGAACCCAATCGAGTGCCGAATCGCCGCCGCCCGCAATGACTACGTTCCGGTTCTTGAACTGGCCGGGATCCTTGACCCGGTAATGCACCCGGGCGCCGAACTCGTCCACCCCGGCTGCGCGCAGCGCACGCGGCTGGAATGAACCGACGCCACCTGCGATAACGACGGCTTTTGCCTGAAAAGATTTGCCGGCACTCGTTCGGACGATGAAGTGATCGTCGTGTGGCTCGACCTCGGTAACCTCCTCGCCGAGATGCATGCCGCAGTCGAACGGTTCGATCTGTTTCAGCAGGCGCTCGACCAGTTCTTCACCGCTGCAGACCGGGATGCCCGGAATGTCGTAAATTGGCTTGTCCGGATAAAGCTCCGTGCATTGTCCGCCAGGCTGACGAATGGAATCGACAACTTCGGCCTTCAAACCGAGCAGCCCGAGTTCGAAAACCTGAAACAGGCCGCAGGGCCCGGCACCGATGATGACGACGTCTGTCTGAATCACCGAATTCGTTCCATCCTGGCTGCAACAGCGCCGAAGCATAACCCAGCTGTGTTTCGAAGCGCAGCATGCGCTGCCACTAGCCGGCGCCGTCCCTTGCAGCGTTGGCTACGGGTGAGTGCAGAAAAAGCAGTGCAATGACGCCGATGACGGAACCGCCCGCCATGACGAACGCGACCGTGCCGAGACCGTTGCCGGCCGCAAACAGCAGCCCCGCAAGGATCGGACCCAGCGCAGCACCACCGCGCCCGAAGCCGATCGCAAAGCCGGTACCGCCGGCCCGGACGTGCGTCGGAAACGACTGTGCGAACATCGCGTACAGACCGACGACCCCGGCATTCGTGCAGGCGCCTGCCAGTGCGGCTGTCAGCGAAAGCTGCGCGAGATCCGCCTGGCCCTGGCCGAATACCGACACCATCACGCTTCCTGCAAGCAGCGCGCCGATGACGAGCCCGCGTAATCCGAAACGATGTGTCATCAGGCCGAGAGTGACGGCGCCGGTGATGCCGCCCAGGTTGGCCCAGACCAGAACGCCGCCCGCCATTGACGCCGGAAAGCCCATGTCGACGACGATCTTCGGAATCCACTTGACGAGGAAGTAAAACGTCATGATGTGCATGAAGTACGCGAGCGTTAACAGGATCGTCGTGCGCGCGAGGTCGGTCGTGAACAGCTCTCGAATGCCCGATCTGGCCGGCGCGGCATGCGGGATTTCCGGCAGCGTGCCGATGCCCGTGTGACCCATACGCACCAGCGTTCGGTTCACGCGCTCGAGCGCGCCTCGGGGGCGTTTTTCGATGAGGAACGAAACGGACTCTGGCAGAAAAAACCACACCAGCGGTACGAAAACAGCCGTCGCCAGCGCACCGACGACAAACACCACACGCCAGTCGTGCGTCGCAAGCAAAACGGAGACGATGGGCCCGCCGACGACGACGCCCAGCGGATAACCGGCAGCCATCAGCGTGACGGCGAGGTTGCGATGCCGGGCGTTTGAAAATTCCGCCGCCATCGCGTTCGTCGCCGCCAGCATGCCCCCGATCCCGAGTCCCGTTGCAAGGCGATACGCCGACAGCTCGTACACGCTTGCAGCCGTCGAGGCCAAAAGCATGCCGCCGGACATCAGGACAAGGCAGCCGAGTATCGTCGGTCGGCGCCCGATCGCGTCGGCAAGGTTGCCGATCGTAAGCGAACCGACACCCATGCCGATCAGCTCCATTGACAGCACGAGACCGAGTGCGGCGCGATCGATACCCCATTCCTCTGCGATGCCGGGCGCGGCAAAGCTTATGGACAAGACGTCGAAACCGTCGACTGCCGTGAGCAAGACGCAAAGTACGACGGCCAGGACCTGCAACCGGCCCATCGGTTCCGTATCGAGAACGACGCGCGGATCGTTGTTCATTGCCTGCGTATTGTCGCTTACGAGGTTGCGTGCCTTCGGTATGGAATCGACGTCAAAAAAATCCCGCCGAAGCGGGATTTTGCCCTGACGTGCACGCGTCTACTTAAACGTAATTTCGCGGAGCCAGTATTCGCCCGTGAGCGTACGCATGCCCGGATAGTTCTTTTGAGCGTACTCCGTCCGCTCGTCGCTTTTCGCCTTGCCGACTTCCTTCATGAACGCTTCGTAGCGCGCCTTGTTCGGCGCCAGGTCGGCAGTATCGGCAAATTTCACGACGAGCATCAGATTAAAGTCGCCGCTTTCGGGCAGCACGCTCCGAAAGATAGAGTAGCTTTCAATGTGACCAAGCTTGACGGCGATGTCGTTCGATGCAGCCCAGGTTTCCCGTATACCTTCGAGGTACGCGTCGCCCATATTGGAGTCCACTTTGACGGTGGTCACCGACCACACGGCGTCGCTGACTTCATAGTCCTGCCACGGCTCCAGGTCTGCGAGTGCCGTGCTCGATACAAAAACCAGACAAGCGGCGGTTGCCGCAATCCTTTTCAGCATGATGTTCCCCTATTTTTTGTTTGTGGTTCTGCGAAATGCGCGCCGACTATAGCACAGGCGTCGAGGCCTGCCGCTGCGTCGCATCAGGGTCGAACGTACCGAAAGTCGCCGATCAGGCGGTCTTGCTGTCACTCAGCGACAAAGACTTCTCGATGCGCACCCAACCGTCTTTTGCGACGCCTTCCAGATCGAGCTGCAGCGCCTGAACCAGGCTGTCACCGGAACGTCTCCAGTGCACGCCGTGCAGGCCGGCCCACGCATTGCGCTCATCCTTTGCGATGTACATCGCCATGTCTGCGACGCCGAGAACCTGCTCCCACGTCAGCAGCTCCGGCTTGTGCTTCAGGAATGGATAGCTTGCGAAGCCGATCGAGGCGGTCGTACGTGCCGTTTGTCCGTTGCCAATTTCGAATAATGTATTCGCGATATTCGCACGCACTCGCTCGGCAAGGATGTTTGCATGATCGTGCGTCGACTGACGGCCGACGATCAGGAATTCGTCGCCGCCCCAGCGGATGACGATGTCCGAAGACCGGCACGCGTTCTGCAATATATCCTTGACCTTAAGCAAAACGCGGTCACCCGCCTGGTGTCCGCAGCTGTCGTTGATCGGCTTGAAATGGTCGAGGTCGACGACAAAGAAAACCATGTCGCGCCGATCCACCGATTCATCCTGCCGCGGATCGTGGTTGCGGCGAACGAGCTCCACGTCCTTCGTGATTTCCTCGAACAGGTAGCGTCGGTTACGCAGGCCCGTCAACGCGTCGGTCATGCTCGCGTCGCGAAGCTTCTGATTTGCGTCAGTCAGCTCGGAATTGCTCTTCGCGAGATCGCTGGTCCGGTCTCGAACCTCTGTTTCCAGCCGCCGGCTGTACTCGGCCTCTCGCACGAGTTTCCTCGCCTGCACGCGGTACGCGAAGTAAATGGCGGCAATAAAGCCGAGCGCGTACAGCGCGAATGCCCATGGCGTCA
>JBFHXQ010000057.1:0-11792 GCA_041598895.1 Woeseiaceae bacterium
CCGACTGGAGCGCTCTTTTGACCCGCAATTCGGCGGTTTCAGCGGTGCACCGAAGTTTCCCCACCCGACCACGATCGACTGGCTGCTGAGGCACTGGCGCAAGTCGGCGCATTCGCGCGAGCCGGATGTCGATGCGCTGTTCATGGCCACACTGACGCTGACCCGCATGGCCGAGGGGGGCATTTTCGATCATCTCGGGGGCGGCTTCTGCCGCTATTCCGTGGATCGCTACTGGCAGATTCCGCACTTCGAGAAAATGCTCTATGACAACGGCGCACTCCTGGCCACTTACGCGAACGCGTTTCTCGCCACTGGTGAGGCGCTGTTCAAAACCGCCGCGACCAGGACGGCGGACTGGCTGCTCGAGGACATGCGGGCACCGTGCGGTGGCTTTTATTCATCCCGGGATGCCGACTCGGAGGGAGCGGAAGGCCGCTATTACGTCTGGACGCCGGACGCGGTGCGCAGCATCGTCAGCGCGAACGACTACCCCGTATTCGCACGTCGCTACGGCCTCGACGGCGCGGCGAATTTCGAAGGGCACTGGCATCTCGCCGCAAAACAGCCCGTCAGCGCGATCGCCAGCGAGTTCGGCCAGGCGGCAGAAGACGTCGAGGCAATACTTGAGCGCTGTCGGCGGCAGCTGTTCGCTGCGCGGCAGGCCCGAGTGCCGCCAGCTCGCGATGAGAAGCTGCTGACCGCCTGGAATGCGCTGACGATTCGCGGTCTGGCCATTGCAGGCCGGGCGCTCGGCCGGGACGATCTGATCGACGCGGCGGACGACGCCGTCGAGTTTGTGCGCGCGCACCTGTTCGTGGACGGCCGGCTGCGGGCGAGCTTCAAGGACGACAGGGCCCGCTTCTCGGCGTATCTCGACGATCACGCATTCCTCATCGATGCCGTGCTCGAACTGCTGCAGTCGCGCTGGAATACGGCCCAGCTAAATTTTGCGACCGAACTTGCGGATCTTCTGTTGCGCCACTTTCAGCACGATTCGGTTGGCGGCTTCTTTTTCACTGCCGCCGATCACGAGAATCTCATGCACCGGCCCAAGCCGCTTGCCGACGAAGCGACACCATCTGGCAACGGTGTCGCCGCCTGGGGCCTCCAGCGCCTGGGCCTGTTACTTGGCGAATCCGAATACGTCGATGCCGCCGAGCGTGCGCTGCGAAGCGCGTGGCAGGCAATGGCGGAATATCCGCACGGTCACGTTACCCTGTTGTCCGCGCTTTTAGAGCACCTGTCGCCGCCGGAATTCGTCATTATTCGCGGCTCGATCGAAGAGGCGGCTCGCTGGCGCGCTGCCGTCTCGCAGCTCTATGCGCCGCAACGACTCATATTCGCGATTGATTCGGCCGAATCAGGGCTTCCCGGCGCCCTCGCGGCGCGGGCGCCCGTGCCGGATGCAACCGTAGCCTACCGGTGCGTGGGCACACACTGTGAGCTTCCGGTAACGGCATTGGAGGCTCTGGCGGAGCGCCTCTCCGAGGCATGACGACACAGAGCCCGCCACGGGCTCGGTTCAATACGCCGTGAGCAACTGGCCCGATGACGGCATAACAGGCGCATTGTTGGCGCCCGTGAACACGACCGGCACGGACATCAGTTTAAGACCCGTGTTGCGCACGACTGCGAAATGCAGGTGCGGACCGCTGGAGAAACCGGTGTTCCCGGAATCGGCAATATATTGACCGCGGCGTACGCGGTCCCCCGGACGCACCCGGATGGAATTCCAGTTCAGGTGCGCGTATATCGCGTAGGTGCCATCGTCGTGAAGTATGCGAACGACGTTTGCGGATGGGCCGTCGATCTTGGGATTCAGTCCGCTTCGGTAGTTGTCGCTCGCGACATCGAATACGATCCCGTCACGCGCTGCGACAATGTCCGTACCGACAGGCATCGCAATATCGACTGCGTAGAAGCTGTCCGGCGTCGTATGGGTCACGAGGTCGGGGTGTGCCTGAGTGACGGTAAAGTTGTTCGCAATCGAAAACGGCACGCGGTAGCTCGCGGGCGGGCGGTGGACCGCCGCGGGATCACCTACGAGGTATCTGAAGTGATACCGCACTTCCGGCGCCACGGTATTGCCGTGAATTTCGACGCGGGCCAACCGGGTTGCGCTGCTGTGAGGCAATACGAAGCGCAGGTCTGCACCTTGAGCAGGCAGCGAAACGCCGCGAAGCTCGTCGAAGATCAGTTCGAGTTCGACCGGTGCATGGTACGGATTGTGCGCAGTGAACAGGATACCGCCGCCGTCCGTAGCTGACGTTACCGTGACCTTGCGGCGCGGCTGCCCGGATGCCAGCTGGCGTACTTCATCGGCCTCGCCGTCAGATGGCGGACGGTCCGCGTAGATCCACTCGCCGTCATCACCTCGGTACTTGTACAGCGACTGCGCTGATGTCGGCGCCGCCCACAGCACGCTTCCGAAAATCAGCAGCACGCACGCGCCGGACGACCGCATGCCGAGATCAGCCTCCGATCGCGAGCCGGCGCCAGCCGTCGTTCGTCCGGCGCACTTCGTATGTCGGCCAGTACTGATTGTCGAGCTTCAGCGTAATGATCTCCACCGCACCATTCCAGGTTACAGTCTTCAATCGTACCGGCGCGCGATCTTCTTTACCGGCGACCGCGTCGACGAACGCCTGCAGATCGGGCGTCGGCGTGCCGTCCACTTCGACGACGCGCCGACCTGCCCACAGCCCGTAGCGCGTTGCCGGCGACCCGTAGCTGAAATACGCCACATACACGCCGTAGGGCTCGATACCCCGCTGCGCGGCCATCGCCCGGTGGGGATCCTGCAGCAGCGCACCCGCCCACGATACCGCGCGATCGATGCCGCGGCCGTCGAGCGGCACGGTAGCGACATCGAATTCGTGTTCGCGATCGTTACGCCACACCGTGACGCTGACCTCGGGCTTTTGAACGGCCTTCTCGAGCGCCCTGAAGGACGTCACGACCTCGCCGTTAACTGCAAGCACGATGTCGCCGTTACGCAGGAGCTTCTCCGCGGGTGTGCCGGCGACGATGCGCGTAATGCTGAGCGCCCGGCGGCGCAGCGGATCGCGTTGCTCGAGGCGCTCCAGCCAGCCTTCGTCAACGCCCAAGTTGCGGGCCGCAAACAGTGGCGCATACACGAATTCCGCTTCGAGCGAATAAATGGGCCGGCCCTTGCGCACAATGTCCACAAATTCGGCGACGAGCTCGCTGCCGATACCGCGGTTGAACTGCGATGATTCGTTGCCCGACTGAATCGCGAAACTCGACCACATGGCCATTACCCGGCCGCGCTTATCGACGAGTACGCCGTCAACATCCTGCGGGGCATTCACAAGATCGATGCCTTCGAGATTCGAATCTCGGAAACGCAGAGTCCTGGACAAGGGGAGTATGAGCGGTTCCACCGACGCTACCGTGCTTTCCTGGTGAACGAGCTGATGGTCGGCCTTGATACCCACCACCCACACGGTATCGCCGGACCGGACTTGCTTCGTGTCGAACGACGCCGCCCGCACCGGCGTATCGCCGATCGTGGCCGGATCGTAAGACACGATCGCGAGATTGTGCAGCGGATGCAGCTGCTCGACTTTCGCCGGCACCTCCAGCGATCCTGCGAACGTCACGGTGACGTCGCCGATTGCGACCGGCACCGTGTTGCGATCCACCACGACGAAGCCGCGTTTCGTGTCGACGACCAGCCCGGTGCCGTAGTAATGCCGATCGGCTACGCCGGACACGGTGTAAGGGAGATCGAAGGTCACAACGACGAGTGACGGCGCGATCGTTCGTACGCGCAGATCGTCGTACTGTGTGAAGCGCGTGCTGCCGATCACGGGCGGCGCTGGATCGGGACCGGACGCAAGCTCCCGACAGGGCCACACACCCGTATCGTCGTCACGCGCGCAGCGACGCAGCGGGAACCAGACCCGGTTCATTTCGAAGGACCGGACGATGGTACTCTGCGGATTATCGATAGTGACATAGCGCACCATCGCCCGTTCGCCATCCGCAAGCTGGTTCAGCGCCGCCTCGAGATCATCGATATCGTCGACCGTCACACCACCGAACTCGATGATTACGGCACCGCGGGGAATAGCCGATTTCGAGAGCAGATAACCGGGATTCGCCACGTAAACGCCGCTGACAGCGCGATTATAGTGGCGCGCCTGCTGGTATGAAAGATTGTTGACGATAGCATCGCCAAACTCCAGAAACTCGTCCGGAGTAATTTCGTGGAGATTCGTAACCCGCATCGACTCGATGATGCGGCGGCCGCCTCGTTCGATTTCGATGTCGATACTCTCACCGACGTGGGAATCGAGAACCGATTCGAGGGGTACGAATTCTGTGACGAGCTCGCCATTCAGACGCAGCAGAATATCGCCGGGTTCCAGTTTGCCGGATGCGGGTGCCTCCGGAATGACCTGGTCGATGGTAAGCATCCCCGTGCTATCCGGAAACGCCGCGCGGACGAGGCGCTCGGCCTCGTCACTCAGACCAAGTCGATTGAGCTCGTCGTAAGCCTTGCGTTCGAAAACGGTCTGCAGCGTGCCGCGGGTTACCGGTTCGCCCCGCCGAAGCAGCTGCAGCGCCCGATCGATACGGTCGAGAGGCAGAAAAAAACTGCTTGCCGCAGAATTGTTTGCGCCGGCATTCAGCGCAACGACCTTGCCTTCGATGTTGACGACCGGCGAGCCGGACGAGCCACCCGAGGTCCCGGACGCCGCCTGCAGATAAAATGTATTGAAATCGTTGTATTTGCCGCGCCCGTAATCCGGTGCCTTTCGATCCAGTCGAGCGATCGTACCCGCAAGAATCGACAGCTGTTCACCCGCGTCGTTGCCCACGACGCGGATTTCGCGCCCGATACCTGCCGCATCGGGTGCGAGTGGCAGTTCAACCGGATCAATGTAGCGCAGTTCGTTCGGGTCATAGCGGAAAAACCCGAAATCGTGAACCGGATCCCGGTAGATCGGCGTCAGGCGAACCTCCTCATTGTTGCGGAAGACGGCTTCCGCAACGACGGGCCCCGGCGTGACAACATGTCGATTCGTCAGTATCAAGCCGAGCTCGGCATCGACAACGAATCCTGTCGCCTGACTCGATGCATTCCACTCGGTATCGAACGCGCGCGTACTGTCGACGCGAATCGAAACGACGCCGGACGAAATGCGCTCCAGTGTCGCGGTCCAGCGCGAATCCTCGGCGGCACGAAGGGGAGCGGCCCCACCGACCAGCAGTAAGACCGCGAGACCGTGCAGCAATTGTCTTGAAAATGTCATTCGCTTGCGCATTCCGGCAGCGGAAGAGTCTGGTATCTGGACTAAGACGGCGGCCGTGGGTTCCCTATTTGAACAGAATATCGGGCCTGCCGCACGGCGGTCCTGGCGGCGTGGTCGCAAATCGCCCTCTGCCAGGTGTGAAAAATGCAACTGTCGCGGCGGACCGCTGTTGCAGCCGTCGAACCGGCACAACGTCATTTTTTCTACAGCTATTTGTCGGTCGCCGGACGATAGGCCAGATCCAGTTCGCGCGCCGCCTTGACATCATCGAGACGCCGCACCGGCAACGTGTGCGGCGCCTCTTTATAGCTCACACCGTTGTCCCGGGCATCTGCGACGATGTCGATCAGAGCATCGCAGAACGCATCTAGCGTTTCCTTGCTTTCGGTTTCCGTCGGTTCGATGAGCAGGCATTCGGGGACGAGCAGCGGAAAATACGTGGTCGGCGCATGGAAATTACGATCAAGTAGCGCCTTTGCGATGTCCATCGCGGTGAGATCCAGTGATTTGGCTTCGTTTTTCAGCGTTATGATGAACTCATGGCTCGCACGGCGATCCGGATAAGCGAGCCGGAATCCCGCTGCCGCGAGGCGTGCCTGCAGATAGTTGGCGTTCAGGGTCGCGTATTCCGCGATGCGCTGCATGCCGTCTCGGCCGACCATGCGCATGTACACATAGGCTCGCAACAGCACGCCTGCATTTCCCATGAATCCTGACAGGCGCCCAATACTTTGCGGCATCTCGGCCTCGGTCAGCCAGCCGTAGGCTGCGTCGCCGGCCGCTGCATTTTTCGCAACAATCGGGACGGGCATGAACGGCAACAGACGCTCGCCCACACCAATGGCGCCGGAACCCGGTCCGCCACCGCCGTGCGGTGTCGAAAACGTCTTGTGCAGATTCATGTGTATGACGTCGAATCCCATATCGCCCGGCCGAACCTTGCCAAGTATTGCATTCAGATTGGCACCGTCGTAGTACAACAGCCCGCCCGCGTCGTGCACGATTTCGGCAACGTCATTGATATGACGCTCGAACACGCCGAGTGTCGATGGGTTTGTCAACATGATGCCGGCTGTCCTGGGTCCGAGCACCGCCTCCAGGCTGGCGAAATCGATATCGCCGTCGCTGCCTGTCGGTATCTCTCTGACCACGCAGCCGCACATCGTCGCGGTCGCCGGATTCGTACCGTGCGCAGCATCGGGCACGATGATTTCGTTTCGCTCCTTGTCGCCGCGCGCGTCATGATATGCCCGGATCATTGCGACGCCGGCAAACTCTCCCTGAGCGCCGGCCATCGGCGTTAGCGAAACGCCGACCATCCCCGTCACCGCTTTGAGCATCTCCTGCAACTCGTACATGCATTTAAGGAAACCCTGGCCGTGGCTGACCGGGCCCAGCGGATGTCGATTCGCAAACTCCGGGAGCATAGCGAGCGTATTGCAGGCACGCGGATTGTATTTCATCGTGCACGAACCAAGTGGGTAGAACTGCGTGTCGATGGAAAAATTCAGCTGCGAAAGGCGCGTGAAGTGCCGCACCACCTGCAATTCAGAGACTTCGGGCAGTTGGGGCACGTCGGTGCGCAGAAAATCACTGGGGATATCGACGCGGATTGCCTCGGCGGGAGCCTGCGCATAGGCGCGCCGCCCTCGTCGAGACTCTTCGAATATCAGCCGGCTCATTTCAATACAACGCTAGTCTTGAATCGAAATTCCAAGCGAACGCAGCGCCGCCGTATAGTTCGGCTCGCTTCCCATATCCTCGAGCTGCTCCCGGTGCACCACGGTGTTATTCTCATCGAGCGCGACGACGGCCCGCGCGAACATGCCGGCCAGTGGGCCGTCCATAATTTGCACGCCGTAGTTCTCACCAAATCCGGCGTGCCGAATAGCGGAGAGACCGACGCTGTTCGCGAGTTCGTGCTGTTCCTGAAAACGTCGATGTGCGAACGGCAGATCATACGAAACCATCAGAATCGCAAGATCCTCAATAGCTTTCCCATACCGATCGAACTCGATCACGGATTTCGCGCAGACAACCGTGTCGACGCTGATGACGATATTGATGATCTTGCGCATGTCCTTCCAGTTCGCAAGCGACACATCCTGCAATTTCGTGTTCACGAGTGACAGGTCGGGCGCCTTGCTGCCGATGGGTGGCAATTCGCCGGCCGTGCGGTAGGTCCCATTCTCGAATCTGATTGTTGCCATGTTGCTCCCGTACCATCCGTTGTCAGTTTGCTTTCAATGCTCGCTCGAACGCGTGAGAGAAACGTTCAATGTCCGCCTGCGTCTTGGTTTCGGTGGCACACACCAAGAGCGTGCTGCCCAGAGCCGGGTGCGTAGCGGACAGGTCGAAACCACCGGCGATGTTCTCTCGCGCAAGTACATCCAGCAGTGGCTGCACGGGCCGGTCGAGTCGCACGGCCACCTCGTGAAAATGGGGTCCGCTAAATGCCGCCTCGACACCGTCCAGCGCACACAAAAGCCCTTTGAGCGTCGCGGTATTCTTGTGCGACCGGCGCGCAACAGAAGCGAGACCATCGAAACCCAGCAGCGACATGTAGATTGTCGCTGCGGTCACCATCAGGCCCTGATTCGTGCAAATATTCGACGTGGCTTTGGAACGCCGGATATGTTGTTCGCGTGCCTGCAGCGTCAGCGTATAGCCGGGATTCCCGTCCAAATCGGTCGTTCTGCCGACGATTCGGCCCGGCATCTGACGTACCTGCATCTGCTTGCAGGTCATGAACCCGAAATACGGGCCACCCGACGACAGCGGCACGCCGAGCGGCTGGCCTTCCCCGCATGCGATATCGGCACCGGCCTCTCCCCATTGCCCTGGCGGTCGCAGCAACGCGAGCGAGGTCGGATTCACCACTGCGATGAGCAGGGCGCCGCGATCATGTGCCCAGTCGGTAAGCCGATCCACGTCTTCGAGCGTACCGAGGAACGTCGGCTGCTGTACAACAACAGCAACGGCGTCGCCCGTCGAATCCAGGCAATTCGTGTCCAGGAGACCCGTTTCGGCATCAATGGGCAGTTGTTCAAACGTCAATCCCTGCCTGCCTGCAAGGGCGCGTGCGACTCTTTCATAGGCCGGGTTGACGCCGGGCGCGAGAAGAACGTGACGCGATTTGGCGCGGCGATTGCCGCGCACAGCCATTAGGACCGCCTCGGCAAGTGCGGACGCGCCATCGTACAGCGATGCATTGCTGACATCGAGCGCCGTCAACTCCGTGATCATCGTCTGATATTCGTAAATTGTCTGCAACGTGCCCTGGCTCGCTTCTGCCTGATATGGTGTATACGCGCTGTAGAACTCACCGCGCGTTGCTATATCCCAAACCGCCGCAGGAATATGGTGCTCGTATGCACCGGCACCGATAAAACACAGCGGGTTGCCGTCGCGCGCTGCGCGCCGGCGCATCAGTCGCGATATTTCCATCTCCGACATCGCCTCAGGCACGCCCTCGAGCCCGCGTATACGTAAGGATTCCGGAATCTCGTCGAACAGCGTGTCGACGTCATCGACACCGATCGCCGCGAGCATCTCCCGCGTGTCGGCTTCGGTGTGCGGAATAAACGGCATGCGGTGGAAACCTACGCGTCTTCCTGGTCGAGAAGGTCCTGGTAGGCATCAGGCGCCAGCAATCCCGATTCGTCGAACGTGCCCACGGGCGCAAGCCTCACGATCCAGCCATCCCCGTAGGGATCCGAATTGATGCGTTCCGGATCGTCGGCGAGTTTCTCATTGACTTCGATGACCTCCCCGGCAATAGGCGCATATACGTCCGAGGCCGCCTTGACGGATTCGACAACGGCCATGTCGTCTCCATCAACGAGCTCCTGCCCGACCTCGGGCAATTCGACGTAAACGAGTTCGCCCAGTGCCGCCTGCGCGTGATCCGTGATGCCGACCGTTACGCTGCCGTCATCCTCGCGCCGCAGCCATTCATGTTCGCTCGTGTAATAGAGATCCCCCGGTAGCTCGCTCACTTCGTTGCCTCCACTGACTGTCCCCGAATCGTACCTGTGTCAAACATCAATCAATACCTTGCCGCGACGCACGAACGGCGTCTCGACGATCCGAGCCGTCCGCAATGTCCCACGAATATCGATCTGTACCTGTTTGTAGTCGCCTGCCGGCAACCGCGCCAGCGCAATCGACCGGCCGATCGTCGGCGCGAACCCCCCGCTCGTAATGACCCCTTCGCCGATACCCGCTACGACCACGCGCTGTTGCGAGCGCATGACGCCCCTATCCTCCAGCAGCAAACCAACGAAACGGCGCCGATCCGGTCTGGCGCGTAGTTTTTCGAGGGCGCTGCGCCCGTTGAATTTTCGCTGCAGCGGCGTCCACGCAATCGTCCAGTCGAGCCCGGACTCCAGCGGCGACACCGATTCGTCCATGTCTGCACCGTACAGATTCATCCCCGCTTCGAGCCGGAGAGTATCCCGCGCACCAAGACCACAGGGCTCGACTCCCTGGTCGATGAGCGCGTCCCACAGTGAACTCGAGTTGGCGGATGGACAGATGATTTCCCAGCCATCCTCACCCGTATACCCTGTGCGTGCGATAAACAACGAATCCGCAATCAGGCTGGAAAACGGCGCCAGGTCGAGCGCCCGACTGCGCCAGCCTGGGTCGATGCAGGCAGCAGCCAGACTCCGCGCATCGGGACCCTGCACGGCAATCATCGTCATGTCGTCTCGAACCGCCACGTCGACGTCATACAAACTCGCATGTTCCCCAATCCACTCGAGATCCTTGCTACGCGTCGCCGCATTCACGACGACGCGGAAATGCTCTTCGTCGAGATAGTAGGTGATCAGGTCATCGATGACGCCGGCGGAGTCGTTCAGCATGCAGGAGTACAGTGCCCTGCCCGGCTCGGTTAGCTTGGCCACATCGTTGGCTAGCAGGAATCGCAGAAACTCCCGCACCTGCGTACCGTGTAGATCGATGATCGTCATGTGCGATACGTCGAACATGCCGGCGCGCTGCCGCACGGCATGGTGCTCGTCTTTTTGCGAACCGTAATCGCGCGGCAGATCCCAGCCTGCAAATTCGACCATGCGCCCGCCCGCCGCGACGTGCCGCTCATAAAGCGCTGTCTTCAGCCCCATCGGCATGAGTCCATCGCGGCAGCCGAACACTTACTGCGATGTCTGGTGCGGATTATCGTTTTCAGCGCTGCAACGACAAGCAATGGTTAACGGCCCTCCCAAGCGAAACGGCGGACCAAAGGTCCTGCCGCCCCTCTGTCCCGTTATACCTGAGAGATCAATGGCATTGGCGCCACGTACCCCTTCGGTGGGCTTTTTTGTCGAGCCACTCTCCAGAGCCGATCAGCGTATACAGTCCTGGTGCCTGAGCGTTTCCGGGCAAGTTGCGCCTTCGGCGCCCCATCGTTTCGGGGACTCTTCTGCGGACGCTATCGATCGGTGCAGGCACTATAGCCAAGAGTACGCGAGGTTGCCAGTCAACCGCGTGATGGTAACAATTATCGTCCCGAAGCCTAAGGACGCCGCTATGGGTTTGCGATTGAGAATCTTCCTCTTGGTGGTCGTTGCTGCACCGCTCGTTGCCCACGCGGACGACGATCACGATTTTCGCACACTGATCGAGGAAGCCTGGGAGTGGCGGCTCGAGAACGATCCGGTTTTTGCATCCACACTGGGCGACAGACGTTATAACGACCGCTGGGCCGATTCGAGCCTGGCCGGAATCGACGCCCGCCATGCCGACGTGCGCGAATTCCTGCGCCGCCTGTATGCGATCGACAGGGCCAAACTTGGCGCAATCGATCAGCTCAACTACGAGCTGTTCCGACGCGAGCTGCAAAACAACGTCGACGCACACCGCTATCGCGGCTTTCTGCTGCCGTTCAGCCATCGTGGTGGCGTACAGACGTTGCATACGACGACGAATTATCTGCGCTTTGCAAACGCGCGCGATTACGGCGACTGGCTGACGCGGCTCGATGATCTCAAAATTGTCATCGGACAGTCCATCGAACGCGCTGAACGGGGTCGCAGGTCCGGGTACCTCCCGCCCTGTATTATCATGCAGCGAATTCCGGATCAGCTGGCGGCACAGCTGGTCGAGAACCCCGCCGACAGTCCGTTTTTCGAGATCTTCGCCACTTTGCCGGACGCCATTGCCGAAGCAGAGCGCGAAAGCCTGCGTTCGGTTGCGATCGAGTCGATCGAGCGCCAGGTCCTGCCGGCATACCGTCGCCTGCACGATTATTTCGTTGACACGTATCTACCGTCGTGCCGCGCCAGCATCGGATTGTCCGCGCTTCCGGACGGCGCCGCCTGGTACGAACAGCGCGCTCGCGTTTACACGACAACGTCGATGACGCCGGACGAAATTCACCGTGTCGGGCTCGACGAAGTCAGGCGTATACGCGATGCAATGCAGGCCGTCATCGGCGAAGTCGGCTTCGACGGCACGTTCCGGGAGTTTCTCGATCATCTGCGCACGAATCCGGATTTCTATTTC
>JBFHXQ010000058.1:0-11584 GCA_041598895.1 Woeseiaceae bacterium
GTGCATGGTCCGAGTTGACCAGACAGGACACTAGATCTCGTAGCCGCGCTCGTCGTGCATCACCAGGTCGAGCCCCTCTGTTTCCTCGTCCGGCGTTACGCGCAGCGGCAGGAACAGGTTGATCAACTTCAGGAGCACGAATGTCACGACGCCGCACCATATAACCGTTGCAACCATGCCGATGAATTGCACGCCGAGCTGACTTGCAACCGTCGCGCCTTCCGGCAGGCCCATGCCGCCCAGATTTGCATTCACGAACACCGCGGTGAGCAGGATTCCGAGCATGCCGCCCACACCGTGCACGGGGAAGACGTCGAGCGAATCGTCGATCTGGAGCTTGCGCTTCAGGAACATCGTTGCCGTGAAGCACACGACGCCCGCCAGCAGGCCGATGATGATAGCCCCACCCGGACCGACGAAGCCCGATGCCGGCGTAATCGTGCCGAGACCGGCGACCATGCCGGTGACGATTCCGAGCACGCTCGGTTTGCCGAAACGAAACCATTCGGCCACCATCCAGGCCAGAGACCCGGATGCGGCGCCGAGGTGCGTGACGAGCATTGCCATGCCGGCTGCGCCATCGGACGCGATTGCGCTGCCCGCATTGAAACCGAACCACCCGACCCAGAGCATGCTCGCCCCCATCACCGTCATCGGCAGGTTGTGAGGCGCCATCGGTGTCGTTGGAAAGCCCTTACGGTTGCCAATGACGAGTGCCGCAACGAGCGCCGCAACGCCGGCATTGATATGTACGACCGCGCCACCGGCGAAGTCGAGGAAACCGCGCTCTGCCAGCCAGCCGCCGCCCCATACCCAGTGCGCTACCGGGACGTAGACGAACAGCAGCCACAGCATGCTGAACAGGAGCATCGACGAGAAGCGAATCCGCTCTGCGAACCCGCCGATGATCAGTGCCGGCGTGATGATCGCGAACGTCATCTGGAACATGATGAACACGGTTTCGGGTATCGTCCCGGACAGCGAATCTGCAGAAACGCCGGATAACAGCATCTTGCCGCCGCCTCCGTATAAACCGCCCAGCGTCGAGCCCTCGCCGAACGTCAGCGTGTAGCCCGCCACGACCCAGACCAGGGATGCGCTGCAGGCAATCGCGAAACACTGCATCAGCACCGACAGCACGTTGCGGTTGCGCACGAGGCCGGAGTAAAACAGCGCAAGACCCGGCAGGGTCATGAACAATACCAGCGCTGTCGACGTCAGCATCCAGGCGGTATCACCGGAATCGAGGGAATCAGCTGCGAGCACCGCTGCCGGCAGCAGGCACAGCAGCGCTGTCAGGATAGTTTTCTGAATCATCGTGGGACGTGTCTTGTTGTCGTTGTCGACCTGTCCACCTGCGGCGGCCGTTGCTGGAACTTGCCACCTCGGGGAGACAAGTGCAAATCGAAAGTTACCGGTAAAACCATCCGCGAGGAATAGCGGGGTCGAAGCGCTTTTTCGTCTCCAGAAGAGCGGTTCGACCCCGGTATCTTTTCGACCCCGTTATTTCATTCGAAGCAGCGCGACCGGGCCGGGCCGGTCTCGAAATAGCGCCGATTCGCGTCCGTCACAGGCTCCCCGACGGCCCGGCCCTCTGCCTGGGCCCGGATGATTGCGTCGAGAACCAGATACTTCAGCTCCGAGGCCGGGCGTGACGCAGGGCGATCCTGCGGCAACCGGTAGCCGTCGCCACCACGATACAGGTAGTCCGGGACGACGACCGTGTACAGGCGCTCGGGATCGATATCCCGCCAGCCTTCGCCGCCGGGGACCTGCAGGCCGACGACGCGGGAGCCGTTCGGCTGACTGCGGTCGACGCAAATCCGGAATCCGGACACGTGCGGAAAATAGCCCTTGCTCGTAGGCGAACCGCGGTAACCGGCCTCCATAACGCGGCGAAATTCGGCCCCCGACAGCGACATGAAGCGTAGGAACGATGAGAAGCCGAACGTCCGGCCGATGTCCTCGAACAGGATGTCACCCGCAACGAAGTCGTCGAGGCGCAGCGTTCCGCTGTTGATAAATGCGAGGTCCGCCGGCGGCGTACCGAACGCGACGCGCATCTGATCGACGATGAAATTGCCCCAGCTCGTTTCCTCGTTACGAATCGTTGCCTCTGTGGCATCCATACGAAATGCAGCCTTGCCTACGCGTGCCGTCAAGAACGGAAAAATCTCGAGCAGGCGATCCCGCCACTTCTGCTCCAGCAACGCGTAGTCGGGGTCTTCCGCGACCGAGGCGTCGAGCGGGATGCGGGTTTCCCTGATCTGCGGTTCGCCGTCGGCGCTGAACGCAACGTCGATCTGCCAGATCACGCGCGCGTTGGAGGCGCCTTTCATGATCGCCGCGGTAGACCCCGTCGCGGGCAAATACTGCGGCTCGTGCTCGTGGCCGCCGACAACGAATAGAAACCTTGGATGGCGCGCTTTGAGCGCTGCGATGTCGACGTCGGTTGCAAGATGCAGGTGCGTGACTCCGAAAATCAGGTCGGCCCCGCGGTCCTCCAGCGCCGCGATCGTCCGATCCGCGACGGCAAGATAATCTCGGTCCGTGGGTGCGTATGTCCGACTGTTGCCGCCGTCAGCACCGTGCAGCGTCAGCGCGAAAAT
Organism: Woeseiaceae bacterium; assembly: GCA_041598895.1. Classification (GTDB taxonomy): domain Bacteria; phylum Pseudomonadota; class Gammaproteobacteria; order Steroidobacterales; family Woeseiaceae; genus UBA1847. Next base: position 2,610 of record JBFHXQ010000058.1, read on the forward strand.
CCCGATCGTTCGACCGTGGTGCTCGAACGTAAATCCGCTTTGCAGCGCCGTGTCGACATCCGCCGCGCCGGTCGCGAACGAGTAGTTGTCACCGAGCCAGTCGAAGCGTGATGCGCGCACCGCGTTTACCAGGTGCTCGGGCGTGCGCCGGTCGAACTCGTGATTGCCGGCAACGACGAACATCGGTGCCAGCCCGTCCAGGAAATTGAACGCGTCGACGATCTGCTCGCCATTCCACAGCTGGCTTTCCAGTGACGGGTACAGGAAATCGCCGGCGTGCAGTATTCGCACATCCCTTCCCTCTGCCCCGAGCCTGCGTATGACCGACACGACGCGGCCGAATCCGCCCGCTTCGCCGTCTTCCACTGCGCCCACGCGATACGTGTCGTTGAGGTGAATGAACGTCAACGAATTTGAAGCGTGTTCGACGGGCGCAGCGCAGCCCGTCACGAAAACGAGTGCGGCCAGCAGTCGGCCAAGCGTCGTCATTTTGCTCCGGTGCGCGTTCATCTCGATCGCATTCTGCCGAATACGCGCGTGCATTGCGACGCAATTCCCCGCTGTCGGCCCAGTGGCTTCGCGAAGGAAACGCGTGCTAACCTCGCCGGGTCATCATCAATCCAAGATTTCGGATGCGACTGATCTGCAAGTTTCTGACCAGCGTCGTGGCGGTTCTGGCTGCGGCGTGTTCGACGACGCGGCCGGAAATGGCGGCGGACGAACAGCTGGGCGTCCTGTGGGTGAAGCACGCCGCAGAGTATCGCGCGCTGACGCTGCAGGCGTACAACAGCGCGCTGGCAGCTCTTCCTCGGTACCTCGATGACCGGTCATGGAGCGCGCTGCCCGGCCAGGCCGGCGCTGAACATCTGCCGCCGGCGATCATTTTCGACGTCGACGAAACGCTGGTCAGCAATGTCGACTTTCAGCTCGACTTCGAGCCGCCGTTCGCCAACTGGAAACTCGAGCAGTGGAATCGCGAGAATCGCGCGATCGCCGTTGCCGGCGCCACCGAGTTCGTTGCCGCGGTCAGGCGAGCCGGCGTAACGGCGTTTTTCGTTACGAACCGGCCGTGCGAGCCGATCGAGGGTGAAACCGGACACTGTCCGCAGGAACAGACCACGCTGGACGATCTCAGCGAAGTCGGCATCAACGCCGACGCCGCACACCTGATGCTGGCGCGCGAACAGCCCGACTGGCGGCGCGAAAAAGTCGTACGCCGGGAATACATTGCGCAGACGCACCGCGTTATTATGCTGATCGGCGACGACCTTGGAGACTTCATTCCTTGCGTGCGTAAAAAGCCGTATGCGCCGTGTACCGAGACCGCGACGGCCGAGAGCCGCGAGCGTCTGGTGACGGAACACCAGCGATTCTGGGGCGCGGGATGGTACATCCTGCCGAACCCGATGCACGGTTCGTGGACTTCCGCGGAGTGAACGCATGACCGATTCCGATTCGATCGACGACGACGCACTTATCGAAGCCGCCAGTGAGGCCCGCGAGTTTGCGTACGCGAACTATTCGGGCTACCGAGTCGGCGCGGCCATTCTCGATGAACAGGACCGTGTGCACACCGGCTGCAATGTCGAGAACGCCGCCTACCCGCTCGGCACCTGCGCTGAGACCGGCGCGATTTCGCAGATGATCGACTCCGGTGGGAAGCGCATCGTCAAGATAGCGGTCATCGGCGGCTACGACGACGTCGCCGCATGCACACCGTGCGGCGGCTGTCGCCAGCGCATCCGCGAATTTGCCGACGATAACACCCGTATCCTCGTGATCGACGACAGCAACGACTGGCAAACCTACACGATCGAGGAGCTGCTGCCCGCCTCCTTTCATCTGTAGCGACGAGGTACGGGACAGAAAGTCCTCGTGTCCTGCAATTCGGGGCTGTGCGGTCGCGACACAGCTGCAAATCGTGTGAGGACTGCCGGGGCGTCACTCGTCCCGGCAAATAAAGCGCAGCGAAGCGAGCCATTGCCGGGCCGAATGCGGTCCGACGGCCATCGATCCGTTGAAGCGACCTCGCGGAAAAACGGTTCACGACGGGCAGCGCCACACGCGCGGCGGCGGCGTTTGCGTTCGGGCGTCTTCCGGAGCGCAGCGAAGCAGGAGCCCTAGCAGGCGGAGGCCGATCGCCGCGAGGCAAGGACGCCGAGCGGCGTTAAGCGAGAACGAATACCCGGCGTGGCGCGTGCCGGCCCGGCACACCGGCATCGCGTCGCCGCGGCAGGATGCGGCTTCCGAAATCTGCGGCTCGAAGGTACTCCTACAGCAGCGCTTCGACCTCCTCGCGCGTCGGCAGCGATGGCTGCGCGCCCATTTTCGTCGTCGCCGCCGCGCCCGCGGCGCAGGCGAAGCGCAGGGCCGCGTCGGGTTCCCGGCCTTCGACCAGCGCGACCGTCAGCGCCGCGGTAAACGTGTCGCCGGCACCGGTCGTATCGACGACGTCAACGGGCGGAGGTTTCGCGGTGGCGATGACGAGGCCATTACGGCTGAGTTCCGCGCCGTCGGCGCCGTACGTTTTGGCGATCATCCCCGAGCACGCGGACAGGCTGTTACCGTACCAGGCAGCTTCGGATTCGTTGACCACAACGAGATCGGCACGCCCCAGAACGGACACGTCGATGTGGCGGGCCGGCGCGAGGTTTACGCACAGGAAGCCGGTGTACGCGTTCGCCGCAGCGGCCACCGTCTCGACCGGGACTTCGAGCTGACAAATCAATGCATCGCTCGCGATGGCCGGGAGCGATTCGGGAAGCAGACAGCGATTCGCCCCCGGCGCCACGACGATGTGGTTATCGCCTGAGCGCGCAACCGATATCAGGGCAATGCCTGTCGGGGCGGATTCCTCGAGCGTGCACCCGGTAAGGTCGACACCGCCGCGGCGGAGCAACGCGAGCGCCTCGTCGGCGCTGGCATCGTTGCCGATACGCGCAATCAACGCGACGTCGGCACCGAGGCGTTTTGCCGCAAGCGCCTGGTTCGCGCCCTTGCCGCCCGGAAAGCGCCTGAGCTCGGCACCGGTGACCGTCTCCCCCGGCAGCGGCAGCCTGTCCACCGATGCGACGAAGTCCAGGTTTACGGAGCCGATGACAGAAATCGACACGCTCATCGCGCGCCACCGAAACGCGCCAGCCGATCTGTCAGCAGCGCGTAGAAGCCCTCGGCGTCAACCGAGTGCATCCAGTTCACGTTGGGCGGCCGGTCCGTTACGTGCCAGAAGTCGACAGCCGTGTGCCCCATCGTCAGTTCCGACTCTGTCTCCACGCTGACGTTGCACATTCTGCCCTGGAACAACCCCGGGTCGATGAGAAAGGCCACCGTGCAGGGATCGTGCAGCGGTGCACCATCAGTGCCGTATTTTTTCGTGTCGTGACGATGAAAGAAGCCAAGCATCCCTGCCGTAGCGTCTGCGACAGGATTCGCAAGCGAGCGAATGCGCGCAACACGCTCTCGCGTGGAGCGGACCTGGTGGGTCACGTCCAGGCCCATCATCGTAATCGGCCGACCGCAGCGCAACACGGCGTCGGCCGCATGCGGGTCGACCAGCATGTTGAACTCGGCCGACGGCGAATGGTTGCCCGCCTCACGCATCGCGCCGCCCATCAGGACGATCTGCTCGACGGCCGTGACAATGCCCGGCGCCCTGGTGATTGCGCTTGCGATGTTCGTGAGCGGACCGGTCGGCACGAGCGTGACGGAGTCCGGCCGGGCAGCGGACAAGGTTTCGATCAGGAATTCGACCGCGTGGGTCGGGGCCAGCGGCGTTTCGGCCGGCCGGATGTCGATGCCGTCGATCCCGGACTTGCCGTGCACCTTTTCGGCCGTCATCAGGGGACGCCGCAGTGGCCTGGCACAGCCTGCATGAACTGCGAGATCCTGCCGACCCGCGATATCGCACATCAAGCGCGCGTTGCGCTGCGTAAGATCGAGCGGCACGTTGCCGGCAACGGTCGTGATGCCCAGGATCTCGACATCGTCGGGCGAAGCCATCGCGAGAAAAAGCGCGACCGCATCGTCCTGTCCAGGATCGCAGTCGATGATGATTCGGCGGCTCATCCGAACGTCAGCAGCAATCCCGCGAGCGCAGCGCTCATCAGATTGGACAGCGAGCCGGCGGCCACGGCCTTGAGCCCATAGCGCGCGATGAGCTCGCGCTTCTCCGGCACGAGCACACCCAGACCACCAAGCAGTATCGCAATCGATGAAAGATTGGCAAAACCGCACAACGAAAACGTCGTCACGGCGCGGGTGCGTTCACTCATATCGGCGAGATAATCATTCAGGTGCGAAAACGCGACAAATTCATTGAGTATCAGTTTTTCTCCGAACAGCGCGCCCGCCGCCTCGGCTTCGGCCCACGGCACGCTCAGGAGGAACATCAGCGGCTGAAACACTTTGCCGAGAATCAGCTGCAGCGTGATTCCCTCGAATCCGAACAGCCCGGCGATACCGCCGACGAGTCCATTGAACAATGCGATCAACGCAACGAACGCGATGAGCATCGCCCCAATGTTGACCGCGAGGCGCAGGCCATCCGCCGCCCCGACCGCAGCGGCCAGGATCACGTTTTCGTGATGGCTGCGATCCATGAGCAGCTTCTCGCGCTTGATGCCGCCCTCCCTCGGCTCGTCCGGCATCAGGATCTTGGCCATCAACAGTCCGCCGGGTGCAGCCATGAAGCTGGCCGCAAGCAGATATTTCAACTCGGCGCCCATCAGCATGTACGCGGCAAGCACGGTGCCCGCGACGGATGCGAGACCCGAAGTCATCACGGCGAACATCTGCGGCTCGGTCAGTCCCTTCAGGTACGGCCGGACGACGAGCGGCGCCTCGGTCTGCCCGACGAACACGTTAGCCGCCGCGTTCATCGACTCGACGGCGCCCGTACCGATTATCCGGTGTAACGCACCGCCGATGAGCTTGACGATCCACTCCATGATCCGGAGGTGATACAGGACCGACATGAGCGCCGAGAAGAAGATAATGATCGGCAGTACGTTTACGGCAAAACTGAAGCCGATAATATTCGTGTCCGCAAGCGGGCCGAACACCATGTCGATTCCAGCCTGGGAATAACCGATCACGGCCATGACGCCGCTGCTCAGATTGTCGATCGCGGCGCGGCCGGCGTCGAAATACAGCACGAACGCCGCGATCGTTGCCTGCAGCGCGAACGCAGCGCCGACGACGCGCAGATCGATCGCGCGCCGGTTACTCGACAGCAAGACGGCTATTGCCAGCAGCGCGACGACGCCGAGCAGGCCTATCAGATTCGCCGGCATGTTTCTCCCCTAATTGTTGTTGTTGTCTCCGCCGTGCACAAGCATACCGCAAGCGTCACTCGTCGCCGGTCAGAATGTCGATAATGACGTCTCGCGGCGCCGGCGGCGTCTCGCTTACCGTGCATGCCCTGAGAAGGTTTTCAGCGGCCCCGGAGGCCGTATTTTCAGAGGACGCATGAACCACCGCGAGCGGCGTCTCTGCATCCAGTCGCGTGCCGACAGGTGCGAAGTCGCTGAAGCCCACCGTATGATCCAAGGCCTCGTCGACCCGACGCCTGCCCCCGCCGAGCTCGATAATCGCGTTGCCGACAGCGCGCGTGTCCACCGCTGCAAGGTAGCCCTCGGCGTGCACAGGTTGGACGAACCGGGCGCGGGGCAGGTGCTCGCCTGACCGTTCGACGAAATCTGGCGGCCCCCCGAGCGCCGCGATCATACGCCCGAAAATCTCCGCCGCGCGGCCGCTTGCGACGGCATCCTGGCACCGCCGCCTCGCCGCGGCCCGGTCGGTTTCCGTACCCGTGATGATCAGCATCTCCGCGCACAGGGCGAATGTCACTGTCTCGAGTCGCGGATCGCGCTGCTCGTTGCGCAGGAATCGCACGGCCTCATCGATTTCCAGCGCGTTGCCGGCCGTGGTGCCGAGCACTTCGTTCATATCGGTAATCAGCGCGTGTGTTTTCAGGCCGGAACGGGCGGCGGTGCGTAGAATCGACTCCGCAAGCTCTCGCGCTTTTGCAGACGCTGACATGAACGCGCCGCTGCCGACCTTGACATCCATGACAAGCGCATCGAGTCCGGCGGCGATCTTTTTTGACAATATGGATGCTGTAATCAATGGAACGGATTCGACCGTACCGGTTACGTCGCGGATCGCGTACAGCCGCCGGTCGGCAGGCGCAAGGTCCGGCGTCTGGCCGATAATCGCGCAGCCGACGTCCTTGACGACCTTTTTGAACACGTCGAAATCAGGTGTTGCGTTGTACCCGGGTATGCTTTCGGCCTTGTCGGTCGTTCCACCCGTGTGACCGAGTCCACGCCCGGAGATCATCGGCACGTACAGTCCGCAGGCGGCGGCGATCGGCGCCAGCAGGAAACTCACTTTGTCGCCCACGCCGCCGGTCGAGTGCTTGTCGGCGACCGGGCCGTCGAGCTCTTCGCGGCTCCAGTCGAGCATCGTTCCCGATGCCGCCATGGCCTGCGTCAGTTTGCTGGCCTCCTTGAACGTCATCGAGTTCAGGAAAATCGCCATCGCGAGCGCAGCTACCTGCTCCGCAGGAATGCTCTCATCCGTCAGGCCGTCGACGAAAAAACGGATCTGATCGTTGGACAACACACCGCCATCCCGTTTGGTGCGAATGACGTCGGTGAATAGCACTAGCGCAACTCGTCGAAGCCGCGCAGCGGCAGATGCGGGCCGCGCTGCAGCCAGTTGTCAGCCGGATAATGACAGTGCCGATCGATCACGTGCAGCGTGTAGGCATGGCGCGACTTCTCGGATCGATTCGGGCCACTCATGTGCGGCGCGCGACCGTGAAATATGACGAGCGTGCCCGTCTCCGCCTCGGCAGGCAGCGTTTCCTCCGGCATCGGCGTTGCGTCAATCGTCTCCGTGACCAGCGTGCCCTCCGGCAACCGGTGGTTACGCTGCCGGAGTGGTCCGCTGTGGCCTCCAGGAACGAAATGCATGCAGCCGTTGTCGACCGTCGCATCTTCGAGCGCGAACCAGAAGCCGACGCACGACTCGGGCTCCGTATAGATGAATGTCGAATCCTGATGGCAAACGACTTCGCCGCCGATTCTCGGCGGCTTGAAAATGTACATCGACTGAATGATTACCGGGTCGGCAAAGTCCAGACTCGCTACAGCTGCCCCGAGCTTCTTCGTTCTCGAGAACCCGTCGAACACCGGATCGAGGTCGTGCATCGCGTGGCCGATCTTGTTCAGGCTGTTTTGCTTTGGCTGACGGAGCCGTCCGGCGTCGTCGAACGCCCCATCCTCGAGGAAAAACCGGATCTTGTCCCCCGACCGAATGAAATACTCGTCGTCCAGCTGCTCCTCGGCAGTGGTGGAAAACACGCTGCGCACTTCCGCAGGATCGAACCGGTCCACGAGTTCCAGCGCCCGTTGCCGCAGAGCGGAACACGCGTTCGTGTCCGCGAAACCGCGGAGAATAATAACTCCGGTATCGGCAAACGCGCGTTTCATTGCCGCCGTCAGCTTGCCGTCAGGCGGGGCCTCGAACGTGGGTAGACGCGTATTCATGAATAACGCATAGAATCGGCAGATTTATTAGCTATAGTTGAGTGTAAATCACGATCCGGCCGTTACGGTATCGTTTCGTGCCTGAGAAATCATTACTTTGGGGATACTAAAAATGAACAACAATGCGTTCAGCGTAACCTTAGGGCTGTCTGTTTTGATTGCGCTCTTCTGGCCGCAGCCGACAACGGCACAGGAAGATACTCGGTTCGAGGAGATCACGGTCACCGCTACCAAGCGCGAGGAAAGCATATACGACGTGCCGATCGCCGTCAGCGCGTTCGAAGGCGACAAGCTTGCTGCGCAAGGCATCACGACGATCAACGACATTGGCAAGTTCGTGCCGAATATGAACGTCACGGCATTTTCGGCGGGCCACGTTTCGTCCATCAACGTCTTCATACGCGGCATCGGGATTCAGGACCATCTGATCGCCGTCGACCCGGGCGTGTCGGTATCCGTCGACGGCGTGTACCTGGGCCGGCAGGTCGGCCAGAACTGGAACCTGTCGAACATCGATCGGGTGGAAGTTCTGCGCGGACCGCAGGGAACGCTGTTCGGCCGCAATTCGATCGGGGGCGCCGTCAACCTCATTACGAAGACGCCCGGTGCTGAGCCGGGCGCCAAAGTCAGCATCGAAGCCGGCTCCCGCGGTCGCCTGAACGGTGACTTTTATGCGGATTGGAATCTGACCGATAATTCGGCCGTCTCATTTACGGGTGGATTCAAGAAGCGCGACGGAATCGGACATTTCATCAACCTGCCGAATTCGGGCGTCGAGGTTGGGGAAATGCAGGATGTCTTCGGCCGACTCACCTATCGCTACGCGCCCAGCGACGAGTTCTCGATCGTCATATCGGCCGATGCAAACGACGGGAAAGGTGGGCTGCGTCCGTATACGACCTTGATTGACGAGGCGCCGTTCGGCGATTTTTCATTAGCAACCGTATTCGGCTTTTCGAATGCCGACCTGCCAGCGGACCCGTACGACAACGCCACGCTGCAGGCCAACCAGACACGCGTTAGCCACAACGCATCAGGTATCTCTGTCACCGCCGACTGGGCCTTCAATGACGAGCTCTCCGGCAAGATCATCGCCAGTCAGCGGAGCTCCGAGTACAAAGCCGGGCTGGATGACGACAGTCTTCCGGCAGATATCTTTTCGTATCCCGAGATCGGCGACGCCGACCAGACGTCGATCGAGTTTCAGGTAAATGGCGACTTCGGCAGCTGGGATTTCGTCTCAGGGCTCTTCTATTTCGAAGAAGATGGACGCAATTTCCAGAACGGCTATAACTTCGCGGGTTTCGGAGCAGCCGATTTCATCACCGAAGGCGAAATCACGAGCAAGGCAATATTCGGCAACTTCGGCTTCGATATCTCCGATAACCTCCGCGTGGCAGCGGGGCTTCGCTACACCGATGA
>JBFHXQ010000059.1:0-11490 GCA_041598895.1 Woeseiaceae bacterium
CCGCTGACGGACGTGTTGACAGGCTTGCAGACAGGTCTGATCGACATCGTTGCGATATCGCCAATTGGCGCGCTCGTGCTGCAGTGGCATACCAAGGTCAGATACATGACGGAATTGCCGCTGGTATATACGATGGGTTTCATGGCGGTAGACAGGCGGGCGTTCTCGAAGCTGAGTGCTGCCGATCAGGCGGCTGTCCGTGAAGTCATGACGAAGAAATACGTCGAGCTGGGTGCCGCAAATCTCGTCGATAATCGTGATGCGAAGCAGGCGATGCTCGACGCCGGCATCGAATTGGTTACGCCCGATCGGGAGGAAATGGCCCGAATTCGCTCGGTGCTTGGTGATTCCAACCGACGGCTGGGCCAGCGCGGCGTCTTCTCACTGGATCTTTATGACGAGATGATCGCGCGGGTCAACGAGTATCGCAGCGCGAACGGGCGGAGCAGCGTTGCGGCCGGCAGGCCGCACTGAGCGCATCGGCCGCTCACCGCGTGACCCCATCGCGGTGATTCCGTACTGCGGCCCTGCTTGACGAGTCGTCGCCCACCGCAGACTCTGCCGGTCTCTCAGGCGCGCGTGAATCGAAATTTTTCGTAACGACCCATGACTCCGCACCTCAAAGGATTGTTAGAACGCCTGGATCGAATTGGCCGATTTGCGGAAGACGTGGCCCTGGTGTCGTTGCTGTCCGGCATGATACTGCTCGCCGTCGGCCAGATCGGACTGCGGGAGTTGTTGGGAACCGGAATCGTTTGGGCCGACGAGCTCGTCAAGCTCATGGTTCTCTGGCTTGCGATGATCGGATCGATCGCAGCGTGCAGGGATAATCGCCACATCAGAATCGATGTGTTCTCGCACATCCTGCCGGCTCGACTCATTTTGGCAGCGCGCATTGTCGTAGACATATTTGCGGCCACCGTCTGCGCAATTATTGCCTGGCAGGCATACCGCTATCTGCAGTTGGAAATCGAGTTCGCAGACGTCGTGCTCGTCGATACGCCGGCATGGCTTGCGCACTCTGTTGTCCCCATCGCGTTCGCGCTTTCAGCCTACCGCTTTTTGATTCTCGTATTCAGGCACATCGGGGATCTGATCGCAGGCAACAGCCCGGTGATCCGATGATCGTTGCAAGCGTGCTGCTCATCCTGCTCGCGGTGTTCGGCGCACCGCTGTTTGCCGTTATCGCGACCAGCGCCATGCTCGGTTTTCGCCGCGATGACATTGACCTGATGAATATGGCGATCGAGGTGCAGAGCATCGCCGATCTTCCGTTCCTGGCGGCAATACCGCTGTTCACATTTGCAGGGTATCTGCTGAGTGAGAGTAATGCGCCGCAGCGGCTCGTGCGCCTGACCGGCGCGATTCTCGGCTGGCTTCCCGGCGGGCTTGCGCTCGTTGCGCTTGCAGCCTGCGCGTTTTTTACGGCTTTCACCGGCGCGTCCGGCGTGACGATTATCGCGCTGGGCGCGATTCTGTATCCGGCACTGCAGCACGACGGCTACCCGGACAAGTTCAATCTGGGTCTGGTCACGTCATCCGGCAGCCTCGGGCTGCTGTTCGCGCCATCGCTACCGCTGATCCTGTACGGCGTAATCGCGGAGGTGTCGATCGACAATCTGTTTCTTGCCGGCATTATCCCGGGACTCGTGATGCTCGTAATGCTGTCGGGATGGAGTTTATGGGTCAATCGTGGCAACCGGCAGGCGCCCGGCAGCTTCAGCCTGCGCAAAGTGCGCGCAGCGCTGCGCGAATCGATGTGGGAGATTCCACTGCCGTTCGTTGTCCTCGGGGGCATATACTCGGGGTTTTTCGCGGTATCCGAAGCTGCTGCCGTAACGGCCTTGTATGTGCTTGTCGTGGAGGTCGTCATATTGCGCGAAATTTCGCTTCGCGAGCTGCCGCGCATCATGCGGGCCTCCATGGTTCTCGTCGGCGGAATTCTTATCATTCTGGGCGTGTCGCTCGCGTCCACAAACTACATGATCGGTGCAAACATTCCGCAGGCGCTGCTGGAGTTCGTTTCCGGACTGGTTACGAGCCAGGTGTCCTTTCTCGTGCTGCTGCTCCTGTTCCTGCTCGTGCTGGGTGCGATTCTGGATATATTTTCGGCAATCGTACTCGTAGTTCCGCTGATTCTGCCTATCGCCGCGGAATACGGTATTCATGACGTGCATCTCGGCATCGTGTTCCTGGCGGCTATGCAGTTGGGTTACCTGACGCCACCTGTCGGCTTAAACCTGTTCATCGCCAGCTATCGATTCGAGAAATCGATAATGCACGTATACTCGGCGACGTTTCCATTTCTCGTGATCCTGATGCTGTCGGTAATCCTGATTACGTTCTGGCCGGACCTTTCGCTCTGGCTTGTCCCCCAAAGCTAGGTATAGTTGCATTCGTCGCAGAGCAGCCCCTGCGGGGGTTCGATCATGTCTCGCAATGTAAGCATAGGCTGTAGCCAAACACGCGGAGTCTCGTTGGCGACCGGAGTAATAATTGATGAGTAGACCGAACCTGTTTTTGCGGATTCTGCGAGGCATCTGGACTGGCGCAAACGGGGTTCGCAAATTCCTGCACCTCATATTGCTTCTGTTCGTCTTTTCCGCATTCATCGGCGCGATGTCCGGGGCCCCAAAGCTGATACCGGACAAGGCTGCGCTGGTGATCCGGCCGAGCGGCGTCCTGGTCGAAGAACTTGAAGGCGAGCCGTACGATCGTGCGCTTGCCGAGATGGTTGGTGACGGCAGGCCGCAAACGCTTGTTCAGGACGTGGTCGACGCACTGCGTTTCGCCAAGGATGACGATCGCATCGAAGTCGTTTTCATCGACGTCAATAGCCTGATGGGTGGCGGTTTGAGCAAGCTCCAGACACTTGCCGGGGCCGTGCAGGATTTCAGGGCCTCCGGCAAACGCGTCATAGCCAGTGCGGAGTTGATGACGCAGGCGGGATTCTTCCTGGCGGCACAGGCTGACGACGTATATATGCATCCTAACGGCATTCTGTTGCTGCGAGGTTACGGTTCGTTTCGAAATTACTTCAAGAACGCGATTGATAAGTTACGCATAGACTGGAATGTTTTTCGCGTCGGCACACACAAATCCTTTGTCGAGCCGTACACGCGGATGTCCATGTCGGACGAGGACCGGGAAGCAACGGGGAAGATCGTCGACCAGCTGTGGGAGCGATATCGTGCCGACATCGTTGCGGCGCGAGGGCTGGAGCAAGGAACGCTCGACGACTTCGTCGACAACCTCGTGAGCCACGTTGAGGCTGCATCAGGAGATATTGCACTTGCGGCGATGCGGCACGGGCTTGTCGACGACCTGCGCTCACGAAACGAAGTCCGGGCGAGCTTAATCGATATCGTCGGCCCGGATGCTGAAAACCCGGATACGTTCAGCGCCGTAGGAATGCGGGAGTACCTTGGCCAGATGCGGTTGTTGCACGGCGATCGAACCCGGGACACAAACGTTGCCGTGGTCGTGGCCGCCGGAGAAATCCTGTTCGGTGCTCAGTCACCCGGCCGAATCGGCAGCGATTCGACGACGAGCCTACTGCGTCGCGCCCTCAACGATGACAATGTCGCCGCCGTGGTGCTGCGTGTGGACAGCCCTGGCGGCAGCGCGCTCGCTTCGGAAATAATCGGTGATGAAATCGACGCATTGCAAGCGGCCGGGAAGCCCGTCGTCGCATCGATGAGCAGCGTCGCCGCGTCGGGAGGCTACCTGATTTCCGTATACACGGATCAGATTTTTGCGAATCCGACGACGATTACCGGCTCGATTGGCATTTTCGGGATGTTTCCCACTTACCAACGAACTCTGGACGTGCTCGGAATCGCGAATGACGGCGTAGGATCGACGCCGTGGTCAGGTGAGCTGCGGCCGGACCGACCGATGGCCGAGCAAACGAAAGCGCTGTTCCAGTTATTCATCGAAAATGGCTATGACGACTTCCTTTCAAAGGTTGCCAAGAATCGCGGCATAGATGCGGCCGCGTTGGATCCGATCGCGCAGGGCCGAATCTGGACAGGCCAGGATGCTGTTGACCTCGGCCTCGTGGATGCGCTCGGAAATCTGAACGATGCCATCGCCGCGGCGGCGGGACTGGCGGGTATTGACGATGGCGCCTACGGTGTGAAGACCATAAAACGCGAGCTGTCGCCGGCGGAGCAGTTCTTCATCGATCTGTTCAGCACGTTGAGATCCCTGGGAGTTGAACAGACAGTGTTTCGACGTAAGCCCAGCGACGTCGAACGTATCCTGGCTGAGCTCGGCATCGCGAAGTTACCGCCGATGCTGTGGAATGACCCGAAGGGGCTTTATCACCACTGCTTCTGCGATTTCCAGACCTGGTGATCTGAAGCAGGGGCCTCTTGCGCGGATAGGGCTCTGCACCAACTCATGTCCAGTGCAGAATGATTTTGCCGCTCTGCCCCGATTCCATCAGATCGAAAGCCGGCTGAAATTCGTCGATGCCGAAATGGTGAGTGATGATTGGCGTTACGTTCAGGCCACTCTGCAGCATGCTGGCCATCTTGTACCACGTCTCGAACATTTCCCGGCCGTAGATGCCCTTTAGAGTCAGCCCTTTGAAAATGATCTGTTTCCAATCGATCAATGTTTCCTCGGGAGGTATGCCGAGCACCGCAATCTTGCCTCCGTGGTGCATAGTACGCAGCAGATCGCGGAAAGCGATCGCCTGACCGGACATCTCCATACCCACATCGAATCCTTCCTCCATTCCGAGAGCTTTCATCGTGTCATCTATGGAGTCCCGAGTTGCGTTCAGAGCACGAGAAGCTCCCATTTTCTTCGCAAGCTGCAGCCGATAGTCATTTACGTCCGTTATCACAACGTGTCGCGCGCCGGCATATCGCGCGATCGCCACGGCCATGATGCCAATGGGTCCTGCTCCCGTGATCAAAACGTCCTCGCCGACAAGATCGAAAGACAGGGCCGTGTGCGTTGCATTTCCGAGCGGATCGAGTATCGCAGCCAGGTCGTCGTCGATCGTAGCCGGCAATTTGAAAACGTTGAAGGCCGGAACCGCGATGTATTCGGCGAATGCCCCAGCGCGGTCGACGCCGATGCCCAACGTATTCATGCACAGGTGACGGCGCCCGGCGCGGCAATTTCGACAAACGCCACAGGTGATGTGGCCTTCGGCGGATACGCGGTCGCCCGGCATGTAGCCTCTCACCTCGCTACCGCACTCGACGATCTCACCGGAGAATTCATGGCCGACGGCGAGCGGTACCCGAATGGTCGAGCGCGCCCAGTCATCCCATTGATATATGTGAATATCGGTCCCGCAAATGGCCGAACGCCGTACTTTGATCAGGACGTCATTGTGACCGATGCGTGGCCGTTCCATTTCCTCTAGCCAGATGCCGCGCTCAGGCTTCGCTTTTACCAGCGCCTTCATTAATGAATGACTCCGAGTTCGCGACCGACATCGGTGAATGCCTCGATTGCGAAATCGAGCTGTGAACGTGTCAGTGCTGCCGACATCTGCGTTCGAATTCGTGCTTCACCTTTGGGTACGACCGGGTAAGAAAAACCGATGACATAGATACCATGATCAAGCAACCTGTCTGCCATTGCCGTTGCGAGACGCGCATCTCCCAGCATGACCGGAATGATCGGGTGATTGCCGGGTTTGAGGGAGAAGCCTCGCTCTGAAAGTTGCTGTCGAAAATATGTGGCGTTTTCCAAGAGCATTTCTCGCAGCATAAGGTCGCGCTCGAGAAGGTCCAGGACGGAAATCGATGCCGCGACGATGACTGGTGCAACTGAATTCGAAAACAGATAGGGACGTGAGCGTTGCCGCAGCCAAGCGATAATCTCTTCGCGACCGGAGGTAAAGCCGCCCGAAGCCCCGCCAAGCGCCTTGCCCAGGGTCCCGGTAATGATGTCAATGCGCTCGCCAACGCCGCAATACTCGTGCGTGCCGCGGCCACGCGGGCCGAGAAATCCGGTCGCGTGACAGTCGTCAATCATCGTCAGGGCATCGAATTCGTCAGCCAGTGCGCAAATCGTCTTTAGATCCGCGATCGTTCCGTCCATCGAGAAGACCCCATCGGTTACGATCAGGCGGGTTCTGCTGTCTGCTGCAGCGGCCAGTTGCGTGCGCAGGTCCGCCATGTCGTTGTGTCGATACCGGTACCTTGCTGCTTTTGACAGTCGAATTCCGTCAATGATACTCGCGTGGTTCAGGGCATCGCTGATGACGGCATCGTGCTCGTCAAATAGCGTCTCGAACAGGCCGCCGTTCGCATCAAAACATGACGGGTACAGGATCGTGTCCTCGGTGCCGAGAAACGAGCTGATACGTTCCTCGAGCTCCTTGTGGACTGTCTGCGTACCGCAAATGAAGCGCACCGACGCCATGCCGTAACCGAATTCATCGAGCGCCGTGTGCGCCGCTTTCTTGACCTCGGGATGGTTGGCGAGACCGAGATAGTTGTTTGCACACAGGTTGACGACCTGTTGCGTAGCTCCGTTTGTGCGCACATCGATCGCAGCCTGCTGTGGGCCCGCAAGAAGACGCTCCGCTTTGTACAGCCCTTCGGCTCTGAGCGCCTCTGTTTTGCGGGCCAGCGACTCCAGAAACGTGGTTGCCACTGTGGTGTCCTCCGGGCTCGAGAGGTCGCAAAGTATAGCAAGCCGGATCTGGTGCCGGCGTCACAGTACATGCATATTATCGAAGCCGCTTCTATAATCGCCGCCCACCAGCGATGATTACGCAAAAAGTCCAGCGGGATTTTCGACAAGGGTGAAACGCATGCGATTTACAGACCAACCTGCGGCCCGACCGGGTCCGATCGAAAGCCTTCGCGGCCTCTATCTCGCGGACGAACAGCCGCTGGTACGCGAACTCGTCGAGGCGGCAGACACCGGACAGTCTATGCGTCGCAAGATCCAGACAACTGCTGAGCAGCTGGTGCAGGCCGTGCGGCGAAAAAAGGCGAACGAAGGTGGCCTGGAGGCATTCCTCCAGCAGTACGATCTCTCGTCCGAGGAGGGCGTTCTTCTGATGTGCATTGCCGAAGCCCTGCTGCGAATTCCGGACGCCGAAACGGCCGATGCGCTGATTGCGGACAAGATCACGTCGGCACGCTGGCGCGATCATCTCGGCGAAAGTGATTCCCTTTTCGTCAATGCATCGACATGGGGCCTTATGCTCACGGGACAATTACTGCGGCTCGACGATGATACGCGCCGCGACCCTGCCGCTGTTCTGGGTCGTCTCGCAAGTCGAGCCGGCGAGCCCGTCGTACGCACAGCGATGCGGCAGGCAATGCGCATCATGGGGCACCAGTTCGTCATGGGCCGCACCATAGAGGAAGCCATGCACCGGGCGTCAAAAAAAGAAAATCGAGCGTATCGATACTCATTCGACATGCTCGGTGAAGCTGCGCTGACCGCCGCAGATGCCGATCGTTATTTCGAAGCCTACCTCGACGCAATCACGTACATTGGCGAGGCTCATGGCAGGGAATTTGAGGATATATTCAGCGCGCCGAATATCTCGGTAAAGTTATCGGCGCTACACCCGCGCTATGCGTATACGCATGAAGACCGGGTAATGCGGGAACTGGCACCTCGCGTGACCGAAATTGCGCTGCGGGCGCGGGAAATGGGCATCGGTCTGACGATAGATGCCGAAGAAGCGGATCGTCTCGAGCTCTCGCTGCAAATTATTCGTGACGTACGCAGGAATCCGTCGCTCGATGATTACGAAGGTTTCGGGCTTGCCGTCCAGACGTACATGCGCCGTGCTCGAGGGATAATGCAGTTTTCGATCGACCTTGCCCGCGAGACGGGCCGTAGGATACCAGTGCGGCTTACAAAAGGCGCGTACTGGGATGCGGAAATCAAGCGAGCCCAGGAACTGGGTCTGGACAGCTTCCCTGTCTTCACTCGTAAGTCGCACAGTGACGTTTCTTACCTCGCCTGTTCCCGACAGGCGCTGGCCGCGGGTGATGCGCTGTATCCGCAATTCGCGACCCACAATGCGCATACGCTGGCAAGCATTCTGCATTTTGCCGGCGCGCGTCGAGACTACGAATTCCAGCGCCTGCATGGCATGGGTGAGGAACTCTATGCGGAGATTATCGATCCGGAGAAATTCGACCGGGCGTGCCGAATCTATGCGCCGGTCGGCAGCCACGAGGATCTTTTGCCGTATCTCGTGCGGAGGCTGCTGGAAAACGGCTCGAATACGTCGTTCGTCAACCGAATTCTCGACGAATCCATCGACGTTTCCCAGATTGTCGCGGACCCGTTAACCACGACGCGGGAGCACGACTGCACACCACATCCACAGATCGTCGCGCCGGCACAACTCTTTGGCGCGGAGCGACGCAACTCCCGAGGCATCAACATCGCGGACCGGGAAGTCAGTTCCACTCTGCTGCGGGAGATGCAAAGTGCCAGCGACAGGGATTACGAGGCGTGCCCGATTGTCGCGGGTCGGCGCATGCAAGGGCGGACCGAGCCTTCCTGCAACCCGGCAAACACAGCCGGGATCGTAGGCTACTGCGCCGTTGCGGAGCCAGCACACGTCGATGCGGCGCTGGAAGCCGCTGTCGACGCGCAACCGGCATGGGACCAGGCACCGGCGCGCGAGCGTGCAGCAATATTGGAGCGTGCTGCCGACCTGTATGAACAACACACGCCGGAGCTGCTGAGCCTGTGCGTGGCGGAGGCGGGCAAGTCGATTCCTGATGCGATTGCGGAACTGCGTGAGGCGGTGGATTTCCTGCGCTACTACTCGGCGCAGGCAAGGGGGCACTTTGGAGAGCCGGTGCAGTTGCCGGGCCCGACAGGCGAACGCAATACGCTGGGACTTCGCGGCCGCGGGGTTTTTGTCTGCATCAGTCCATGGAACTTCCCGTTGGCGATTTTCACGGGCCAGGTCACTGCCGCGCTTGCCGCCGGTAATGCTGTGCTGGCAAAGCCTGCAGAGCAGACCCCGCTGATTGCGTTCCGCGCCGCCGAACTTCTGCACGAGGCCGGCGTGCCGGTGTCGGTACTGCACTTTCTGCCGGGGTCTGGTGGGGAAATCGGCGGCCGCGCCGTTGCGGATCCACGCGTCGCGGGCGTTGCGTTTACGGGCTCGACCGAGACAGCCCGCCTGATTAATCGGTCGCTGGCCGCCCGGGACGCCCCGATAGCGGCGCTCGTCGCAGAGACCGGTGGCCAAAATGCAATGTTCGTGGACAGCTCCGCGCTGCCCGAGCAGGTCGTTCACGACAGCGTCTTTTCCGCGTTCAACAGCGCAGGCCAGCGGTGTTCCGCGTTGCGCCTGCTTTGCGTGCAACGAGACATCGCGCCGCGGGTCGTTGACATGCTGGTCGGCCACATGCAGGAGCTCAACGTTGGCAATCCGGCATTATTGGCGACCGACGTCGGTCCGGCGATTGACGAGGAGGCCCGGCGCATGCTCAAGGCGCACGTGGAGCGCATGGCAATGCGAGCGAAAATTCTGCACCGCTGCGAGCTCGGGCCGTCGACCGATGGCGGTACATTTTTCGCGCCCACGCTGATCGAGATCGAGCACGTCGACGCGCTGGAGCAAGAAGTGTTCGGACCGGTCCTGCACCTTATCCGCTATCGCAGTCGCGATCTGGAGCCGCTAATAGAGGCCGTAAACGCCACGGGCTACGGGCTAACAATGGGGCTTCACAGCCGGATCGATGCACGAGCCCGAAGGTTTGCTAAGCTTTCCGGTGCCGGCAATATCTACATCAATCGAAACATGATTGGCGCCGTCGTAGGTGTGCAGCCTTTCGGTGGTCGCGGTTTGTCCGGCACCGGACCGAAAGCGGGCGGGCCGCACTACTTGCCTCGATTCGGCAGCGAGTATTCCGTCAGCAACAACATTACCGCGGTTGGCGGCGATGCGAGCTTGCTATCCCTCGAAGGAGACTGACACTTGCCGGCCTTCAGTATTTTCGACATTTTCAAAATCGGTATCGGCCCGTCGAGTTCGCATACGGTCGGACCGATGAAGGCCGCGCGGGCGTTTGCCGAATCGTTGCGGCCTGTTGCCAGCAACGTGCGGCGGATTACGGTGACGCTGCACGGATCGCTGGCATTTACGGGCAAGGGTCACGGGACCGACTCCGCCATTATTCTCGGGCTCTCGGGTTGCGATCCCGCGACGATTGATCCGGACAGCGTAGCGCCTCGCCTGGATCGGATACGCGGTACCCGCCGCATCGATCTGCCCGCTGCCGGCTCGACGGACTTCGACCCCGAAACCGATCTGTGTTTCGATTTCGAGCGCGAGCTGCCGCGGCACACAAATGGCATGCACTTCCGGGCCTTTGCAGGCGATGGCAATCTGATTGCAGAGGCGAGGTATTACTCGCTCGGAGGGGGATTTATTGCCCGCGACGACGAGCCCGAGCAGCCGCCGCAGGTCGGCGAGCCGCCGTTTCCGTTCCACGATGCGGCTTCGCTGCTGCGTCAGGGAGAGGAATACGGCCTCAGCATCGCTGAACTGGTGTTCGAAAACGAGTGCCACTGGCGAGAGCCTGTGGAGGTTGGCCGGCGAATAGATGAGATTTGGGCGGCGATGCAGGCCTGCGTCGAGCGAGGACTGCAAACCGACGGCGTGTTGCCCGGACGTATGGCTGTGACTCGTCGCGCTCCGAAGCTGCGTCGCAGGCTCGATGCACGCGGCGCGGTTACGCCGCTTGATGCGATGGAGTGGGTGAACGCATACGCGATTGCCGTCAACGAGGAAAACGCTGCCGGAGGTCGGGTAGTGACGTCGCCGACGAACGGCGCAGCCGGCATCATTCCGGCGGTCTTGATGTATTACTCGCGCTTTGTCCCCGATGCGACGCCAAAGGGGATTCACACATTTCTGCTCACGGCAGGCGCGATCGGTATTCTGTACAAGATCAATGCCTCGATCTCAGGCGCCGAAATGGGTTGCCAGGGGGAGGTCGGCGTTGCGTGTTCGATGGCGGCGGCTGGTCTCGCTGCCACGCTGGGCGGCAGCAGCGACCATGTCGAGGAAGCAGCGGAAATCGGCATGGAGCACAATCTCGGCCTGACCTGCGATCCAATAGGCGGGCTCGTGCAGATTCCCTGCATCGAGCGCAATGCAATGGGTGCCGTAAAGGCAATCAACGCGGCCACGCTTGCGATGCATGGGGACGGCACGCACAAGGTCACCCTCGACCAGGTGATTGCGACGATGCGTCAGACCGGACTGGACATGTCGTCGAGCTACAAGGAGACCTCGAAGGGCGGACTTGCGGTTAACGTGCCGGAGTGCTGACTATGCGGGTCGCGACGTCGACGCGCGTTTCTTACGGTGTTTCTTGGGATAGTCGAATAGCTCGAGCTTTGTCGCTGGCCGATCGCGAAGATTCCAGTCGTCGCGATCCACGGTGACGCAGACGACGCCGCTCGTTGGGACGTTGCTCGTCAGCGATGGCGACAGATAGTTTGCGAATGCAGTTAGCC